>CAYLIN010000068.1:0-7356 GCA_964383725.1 uncultured Azospirillaceae bacterium
AAAAAAATTAAGATTTTTGTGGAAAGCGTTTTAACCACTTGAACTTCCTTGATATTAAATTACTTTTTTTTGAATGTCAATTAATTTTCACCAGTCTTTTAAGCTATATAACCTGTGCATACATATACACCAAACTAAAGTTTTACATTAATCATTCTAAACGATTCCAGAGGATTTTGCATATTAAGATTCTTTTTACCTTGAAATATTATAAGATTTTTGTATTATACAACACAGTTTAAATAACACATTTAGAGGAGGCTGCTATAGCTAGAGAAAATACCAATGCGCCAGTACGGGAAGACAGCGGACCGCGCATTAACGAAGAAATCAGAGTAAAAGAAGTTCGTCTTATCGATGAAAAAGGCGAAAATCGTGGTGTGGTTTCAATCAGAGAAGCCTTACAAATTGCCGACGATGCCGGTTTGGATTTAATTGAAATCTCGCCTCAAGCAGTTCCTCCTGTTTGTAAAGTTCTAGATTATGGCAAATATAAATACGAAGCTCAAAAACGCAAAGCAGAAGCTAAAAAGAATCAAAAAGTTGTCGAAATCAAAGAACTTAAACTTCGCCCGATGATTGACACTCATGATTATGAAGTCAAAGTCAAACAAGCTAAAAAATTTCTGGCTGATGGAAACAAAGTTAAGTTCACCATGCGTTATAAAGGAAGAGAACTCAGCGCCAATGATATGGGAAAAGCGATTCTTGACCGCCTTGTAGAAGACTTGGAAGGCCTGTGTAAAGTCGATTCGGCCCCCAAATTAGAAGGTAAACAGATGATGATGATCGTCAGCCCTGAAAAATAAAAAACAAGCCCTGCCCCCAAGCAGGGTTTCTTTTCTAATAATTTATTAGGATTCGCATTATGTCTAAAATTTTGAATTACATCCAAAACACAAACGGTATTGGCGCAAAATACATACTGATTTTCAGCATTATAATTGCTATTTTTACAACAACAGCTTTCCGCCTGTCACAAAACAGCCTACCGGAACGCTTGCAAAACACGGCTAATCAACTCCTTCCTATAAAAATTGAAGATGGAACAATTGTCAGCCCTGAAGATGCCATCAAAGTCGCAACATTAGAATTGTTTGAAAATGCCAAAAGTGATGAAAAACTTCGAATCTATCTTAATACTACTGTCGATTCGCTGGATACAAGAAAACTGACACAGGGCATCTACATAACCCGTAAAGCTGTTTACACAATAGCTCCCAGACAAGTTCGAACAACTTATTTGGAGTCGTCTTTTGACATTCCGGCTGCTGATTACCGCCCATTCTTTGAAAAAACACTAAACTATACAACGCTTGTTGTCTTTATATTCACGGCACCAATTCTTTTCATTACATATTTTCTCTTTTGCCTGTTTTATTCTTGGTGCGCCAGCCTTATTGCCGGTTTCCTAAAAAGAAAAACAGACTTTGACATGCGTATGCGTATAAGCGTTATGACGATGCTGCCGCTCAAACTACTGTCATATTTGCTTAGCACTATCGGCATATCCCTTAGTAGCTTCACGATGTTTATTGTCACACTCTTCTGTATAAGCTTAATGATCATGAAATTACCGGAAGAGAAAAAAGAGGCATAATTCTAAAAGCGGGAACAAAATTCCCGCTTTATTTTTCTCTGTAAAAACAAGCAATATCTCTAGAAAACATATCCTAAAACCGCTATATTTTCCTTAACATTTCAATTGAGGGAAAAATGAAAAATATTAGTGAACTAACAAAAGAAGAAGCTGCGGCAGAACTAAAATACATTGCTGAAGAAATGGCAAAATCCGACGTCGCTTATTATCAAAACGACGATCCTTATTTAACCGATTCGCAATACGATTCTCTAAAAACACGCAACCAACAAATTGAAACACGCTTCCCTGAACTCGTTCGCGCAGATAGTCCCTCACACCGTGTCGGCACAACAGTAAAAAGTGAATTCGGTAAAATTGCACATCGTTTTCCTATGCTCTCCCTCGGAGACGTTTTTAACATTGAAGAAGTTGATGACTTTGTCATGAGCGTCAAACGCTTTTTAAATACCTCTGAAAATATTGACTTCATGGCAGAACCAAAAATTGATGGCTTATCGTTCTCAGCTCGTTACGAAAAAGGAAAATTTGTTCAAGGCGCAACCCGAGGTGACGGCACAACCGGTGAAGACATCACCGCCAACCTGAAAACCATTCGCCAATTGCCGCTGGTCATTCATAGTGATGTTCCTGATGTATTAGAAATCAGAGGCGAAGTCTATATGTCAAAAGCTGACTTTTTTGCTCTCAATCAAAAATATGAAAACGAAGGAAAAAAGACTTTTGCCAATCCTAGAAACGCCGCTGCAGGTTCGTTACGTCAGTTAGATTCAAAAATCACAGCTGAACGCAAGCTAAGTCTGTTTGCTTATACTTGGGGAGAAGTGTCTCACCGGCCGTGGCACACTCAAGAAGAATTTTTTGAATACTTAAAAAAATGGGGATTCCCGATTAATCCATACAATAAACTATGCTACTCACTTCAAGATATTGAAAATAATTTCGAAAAGTTGATGGAAACACGCGCTTCCCTTCCTTATGATATCGACGGTATTGTCTATAAAGTAAATGATATTGCTTTGCAGGAACGTTTAGGCTTTTTAACCCGTACACCACGTTGGGCAATCGCCCACAAATTTCCGGCTGAACAAGCGTTAACCACTATCAAAAACATCCGCATTCAAGTGGGACGCACCGGTGCTTTAACACCGGTTGCTGACTTAGAACCTGTCAATGTCGGCGGTGTTATCGTATCACACGCCACACTACACAATGAAGATGAAATAAAACGCAAAGATATTCGCATTGGTGATACTGTTGTTATCCAACGTGCCGGCGATGTTATCCCTCAGGTTGTACAAGTCATTACCGAAAAACGCCCAGCTGCTTCTCAAGAATTTATTTTCCCGCAAACTTGCCCTATCTGCGGCGCGCATGCAATTCGAGAGGAAGATGAAGCCGTCCGCCGCTGTACCGGAGGTCTGACCTGTCCGGCTCAAGCCATTGAAAGAATAATTCATTTTGTCTCCAAAGATGCTTTTGACATTGCCGGTCTGGGCGATAAAATTATCGAGGATTTTTACAAAGAAAGTATCATCAAAAACCCGGCGGAAATTTTTACTTTAGAAGAACGCAACCGCGGCGGCGATGACTTATTCTCTGCCGGACAGGGTTTGTATTTGGAACGCAAAGAAGGCTGGGGCAAAAAATCCGTTGAAAATCTGTTCAAAGCCATCAATGAAAAACGCACTATTTCCCTGCCCCGCTTCATCTATGCGCTCGGCATTCGCCAAATAGGCAGCGCCACAGCATTATTACTGGCCAAAAATTATGGTAACTTCGCATCTTTACAAAAAGACATGATGCAAAAAGAAACCGGAAAACTGGTTTCCATCGATGGCATAGGCGCTTCCATGGCCACTGATATTGTTGAATTTTTTCAAGAAGAACACAACCTCAAAATCATCAATGACCTCCAACAACAAATCACTGTTGAAGAATATATAGACACGACTAATTACGATTCCCCCTTAGCCGGAAAAACAATTGTCTTTACAGGAACATTGCAACAAATGGCTCGTTCGGAAGCTAAAGCTAAAGCCCAAAGTTGCGGCGCAAAAGTTTCCGGTTCTGTATCCAAACTCACAGACTATGTGGTTATCGGAGCAGATGCCGGTTCTAAAGCAAAAAAAGCTCAGGAACTAGGCATTTCAATCCTCAGCGAAGAAGAATTTTTGAATATGGTCCAATAAATTACAAAAAGAAAAACTGATAAATACGAGCTAACACCATATTGCAATAAACAATCAGCGGCGCCACGATAAACATCAACACAGCCACCGGAGCGTTAACGTATCCAACAATCTGTTGTACAATGACAAATCCAAAATTAAAAATCAATGCCAACATCAAAAATTGCCAATAATTTCCAGCAGTCTTTCTCCAAGCCTCATGAATACTGTCCCCTCGCCCTAGCAAAGAAGAAATCCATGCCAAAAACGGACGATAAATAATATACGGAGATAATATTGTCACAATCAAATGAAGCCCCAAATCCAACCAATCGGATTCCAACATATATTTTTGCAAAAAATGTTGATACCGTTCTGTCATCTCAAGCGGCAACCCCAAAAACAATGGAACAATAGGCAAAACGACAATCAGTGTTACAAAAATCATACTAAAAAATAAAATCTTCGTTGATGAAACGGTCGACTGAAAAATGATACGTCCGTCAAAATACGGATAACGACGGAAATAATACCGGAAAAAATAACACCAAAAAATATACCCAACCACTAGAAGCGGTAAAAAAATGATGGTTTTCCAAGAATAAACACCAGCCAACAAAATAAAAAAATTAACAAAGGAAAAAAGAATAACCGGTTTAATATTTTCCAATATACATTTGTTGGTACAATCAAACATTTCTCCCAACGGCATTTTTTTAATAACATGTTGTTCCATAAAAAACCTCGGTGTTAATTTCTATTTAATCGATGCATCCATCGGATTAAAGCGCAGCAAAATACTCTTCCACATATCATACTTTTCCGCATATTTTTCAGATAGCAAAGTATATGGTCCGCAAATATGAACGGCACGGCGAGCACTGTCAGCAACAGAACGGAAGTGGGTATCACTGTTATAGCGTGCCGTGTCCAAAATATCAACACGGGCAACCGTACCATTCTGATTCAGATAAGCTCGAATTTCAACGACCATATCTTCAATACCTCTGGCTCCCGGATCCAAATTCCAACACCCCCTCAAACGTCCGGCTAAAGCATCAAGCTCAGAAATAGACAATTCACTGAAATATGAACCGCTTGTTCCACCTTCCACACCCATATTATTAACTTTTGTTCCTTCTTTGATAACAGCTTTTTCATTTGTCTCACCAAGACTTTTTTCCAAATCATCAACCGAAGCTAACAAACTCTTCAATGGGTTTGCCAATTCAGGCTTCTTTGTATCTTTTTTAGGCTCAGGCTTTTTATTATTTTCTTGTTTTTTTACGGGCTTAGGCTCAGGCTTCGCAGGTGTTTTCTCAACTTTTTTCACCGGTTTTTTAGGCTGAGGAGCCACCAAAAAATCTTTTTTGGGCGGTTGAGGAGCCTCTTCTTTAACCTCAACTTTTTTCTCCGGAGCTTTTTCAGCTTTCGGCTGCGGTTCAGACTTTGCCTCATCTTGCGTATATTGTTTTTCAATCTTACGCTTAACCGTACTGGCTGCTTTATCTTCTTTACCCAATTCTGCCTTTGGTGGAAGATTCGTCATCTCTGAAATTTTGACATCTTTCAAATCAATAATAATCGGAACTTGTCCCTCTGTCGGACGATTTGACCAAAACAACGGCAAATCAATCACACAAATGAGAAAAGCCACGATATGCAAAGCTATTGATTTTTTTAGAGGCGTATTCATAGGCTATTTTTTCTTTCCTCGAACCTGCGGCTTTGGCTCTGTCTTCAAACCGACTTTTTCAAAACCGGCTTCCTTCAATAACGCCATCAACCCGATAATCCGTCCGTATTGAGCCCCTGTATCTCCGGAAATTGTCACTGTCAATTCACTGTTTGCTTCTCGCAAAGCATTCAATTTTGCAACAATTTCCTCAGCTGGAACTTCTTTTTCACCAATGTAATAATACCCCTCTTTATCAACGCTAATGTTGACCGAGGTATCCTTTCCTTCCATCGCCTTACCACCAACTTTCGGCAAATCAAGAGCGATACCCGAAGTCATCAAAGGAGCGGCAACCATAAAGACCACCAACAACACCATCATCACATCCATCAAATTGGTAATATTGACATTGGCATTGCGCTGATAGCGGCTTGAACGTCGGTTATTTTGAGTTTTAAAAACCATTATTATTCTCCAGCCATATCGGCCTTGATTGCTGTATCATCAATTTCGCGAGAAAGAATACTTGAAAATTCAGCCATAAAGTTTTCCAACTTTTTGGCAAAACGATCAATATCCGAGCAAATTTTATTATAAGCAACCACCGCCGGAATAGCCGCAATCAAACCAAAAGCTGTTGTAAACAAAGCCTCGGCAATACCGGGAGCCATTGCAGACAAAGAGTTGCTTTGAGTTGCACCGATAGCATTAAAGCTGTTAATGATTCCCCAAACCGTACCAAATAAACCAACCAACGGCGCAACAGAACCTGTTGATGCTAAAAAGCCCATACGCGTATCCAAAGCATCCAAATCTTTATCCATAGAAACGGTCATAGCCTTTTCAATACGCTGCTGCAAAGAAACACCGCGCAAACCGCGATCAGTTTTAGATTTCAAAATGTTAGTCCGTTTCCATTCACGCATTGCTGCAACAAACATCGCTGCCATCGGCTCATTTGGATGTTTACCGACAGATTCATACAAACGATCAAGAGAACCGCCGGACCAAAATTTAGCCTCAAACTTAGCCGAACGCTGTTTCAACTGACGCAAAGTTCCAAATTTTTCAAATATAATTGCCCAAGACCAAACCGAAGCGGCAATCAACCCCAACATAACAACCTTAGTCACCAAATCAGATGCCCAAACCAAATCCCACATAGACATTTGGGAAGCCGTAGCTGCAACATTGCTAAGTGTTTCTGTTTCCATTATTTTTACCTTTTCAAACTTGACAGTTTCCTAAATTTTATCCGGAATGTAACACAGAATATTAAAGATTCAATTAATAGATAATTGTTTTAATACAAAAAAACATAAAAGCCGCAGAAATAATCTGCGGCTTTTGGAGATAGATCAGAATTTAGCGGCAATCTCTTCAGGAAGCTCATCAACGAATGATACGCAAACCGCAGCAGAAGTAAAAGGAAGAAACCAATCTCCACTATAGATTCTGGCGGCCTGCGGACTGACGATATAAACATCAAAGATCAGATATTCATCCGTATGACGCGGCACCATATATATATGCGCACGTGGAGAAAAACATCCATGATATGAGCTACCGCGATAATAGTCGCTTTCCCTGGCGAATAGCTTATTCATCAGCGGTTCATAACCATAAAGGGAACGAAAAAAGCGCCGCACTTCTTGCTCTGATGGCCACATACAACTTTGGCACAAATCACCGCGAACATCATAGAGAAAATCTTGAAACACGGAAATGCATAAATTAGACTTCTCGATGATGTCACTCCATGAAGAGTTAGAATTGAGATCGGCAACTTTCTCTCCCACTCTCTTGAGAAAGAATTCCTTGCGAAGCTTATTGACTTCACTTAACTTCTGAGCTGTCAGCATAATAAGAAATTTTAATTAATAATTAGAGAATTTCTTCCGACTATA
>CAYLIN010000069.1:0-7226 GCA_964383725.1 uncultured Azospirillaceae bacterium
CAACCTCTTTAATCCCGATTTCCGCACAAGCATTAACCGCATATTGAATAATCGGTTTACTATGCAAGGTTAAAAAGCCTTTATGAAGAGCTTTTGTAGAGGGAAGATTTCTTGTTGACAACCCTGCTACAGGAAGAATGCAAACTTCAGGTTTTTTACTCATATTCTAACTCCAAATAAAATTGTATTTTATATGAGTAAATATAAACATAAAAAAATGATTCCTCAAGTTCTATTCTATTTTACTCTACGTCTTTTTACCACATTTACAGAACCAGATTGCGGCTGAGAAGGAGCTGTTTTTTTAACCGCAGAGCCAGAAAAATCAAGAACTTGTATCTTTTGTTCTTCCGTTGTTTTCTCGCTTTTTTCAATCTCTTCAATATCACGTTTTACCGTAATTTGCCGCCCTGTTTTTTTAATATTGATACGCCCGGTATTTTCTTCCACTTTTCGCTGAACCTCTTCTTCACGCAACATCACGGTATATTGACGCTCAGCTTCGGCAACACGTTCTTCTGCATATTCTTTAAATTGCTTTACCGTATCCTCCATTGTCGATAAATCACCACTTATCCCATTGCGCAAAGAACTTAGTTCTTCATTATAACTTTTAACAGCCTCAATTGAAGGATTCACTTTCATCGCCTCATATTTATCTAACAAAGCTTGATTTTGCGCATCTAACGCTGCAATTTTTTCATCAATACGCGTTTGCCAGGTTTTCAAATTAGGATCTTTATCTAAATCAAACGAGGTAATAATCGCCGACAATCGAGATTTAAGAGTTCCTTTTCCTGTATTAAAATCAAAAATCAGCATCTTCGCCTTATTATAGCCATTTGTCAGTTGATTATATTGTTGTGTCATCCGATAGCGCTGCTCCTCAAGAGCCAAATCATCAATTTTTTTACGGATTCCCTCAAATTTTGCCATCGAAACTTGATTAACTTTGCTCGCTTGTTCAATAACGTCCTCACCAGCCTCTGCTTCCGATATATTGTTAATCATTTCAGCAAGATTAGCCGTTTCTGAACGTAATTGTTGTTCAATATTTTGCAATTGTGTTTTAACATCTGCGCTTTCAGCAGTCTTCACCGAAGCCGACGCCTCTGTTAACAACGTATCTCTGGCATCTGCAAACAAATTATTCGCAATATCCAATTGTTCTTGCACCAAAGTCTGCAAACGTTTCTTTTCAGCATCCTCTTTGGCCTGAATATCTGAAGCAATTTTATCTTGCCTCATTTGATACAAATCAAACAAAGAACTGACATTCACATCCAACAATGGAGCATTCATCGGTCCCTTCAGCGAGAATGAATACCCCGGTAAATATTGGGGTTCATTATATTTAACATTGAAAACAACATTCATATTCCACAAAGGCAAACTACCATCACCAAAAATTTCTATCTGAGCCAGACTATTCTGCAATGAAGCATTAGATAAACTATATTCACCATTATTGAAAGAAACCGTTCCTCTCAAGCTCTTATAATCCGTCACACCCTTTTGCAAATTATCTTTAACAAGATTCATCAGTCCTTCAGGAACTTCTCGCGCCAACAAATCATCATAAATAGCACTCAAATTTATCCCTTTAAGGTTTCCGTCAGACAAAGAAAATGTTAAGCTACCGTTCAATCCGGAAATAATATCTTCCCAACTTCCCGCTTTTGCATTTATTGACGCAGAAACATCCATTGTGCCGCTTGTTACACCATATTTACTACCACTCAGAGTCCACAGACCGGCATCTGTATGCAAAACTTCAAATGAACCGGTAAGAGCATTATCCGCCATCAATAACGAAACATTTCCATCAACATCACCGCCTCGCAATTTTCCTTTCAAATTCGAAATAGTTGCGTTACCGCCTCCAATAGAAATATCTGCATCTAAATCCTTCATCGCATAATTTTTATATGAAAAATCAGCAATTGAAACTTTTCCTGAAAAATCGAATGTTTTCAAGGCATCAAAATTCAACGGATTTTTTCCAAAATTCGGACGAGCCCATAACTCTATGGGAGCATCTCCGGATTGTGTCCAGTTTGCCCCGATATTTCCTTCTGCCTTAGTCGCATTCAAGAAACGTTCCAGTTCAAATTTATTAACCGATAATGCAGCAATCACACTCGGACGTTCTGCCTCCTTGACATAGGAAAATTCCCCATGAAACTCGTTAAAACCAATGTTTGCCAAGATTTCGCTTGCCTTAAACTGATTAATCGTTCCTTTAACCTGAGACTTAAAATCAAAAAGCCCGAGAGAATATGTTGCCGGATTATAATGCACATTTAACATATTCAACATCTTAACAAAATCCGGATGCTTAATTTCCAATCGTCCATTATAGTCTACCGCATCCTTCTTTCTCTCAACTTGTCCTTGATAACGCGTTTCTAAATTTTCCAATTTATAAACGCCATTCATTGCAAACTTGTCTAAATCACCGCTAACAACACCTTGTGCTTCAAAATTTTTCAACTGTTTGAAATCAAAATCAGGAACTTTAAATTCCAATTTATTAATCAAAGCAGCAACATCTGCCGTTTTAATTGTATAGGTTAACTGATCATATACCGGTGTTTTACCAAAATTGGTAATCATACCGGCATATTCCATCTGAGCATTAGCCACAGAATTAATTGAGAGTTTTTCAACATCCATTTTTCCATCTAAAAGATTAGCCTTAAAATCAACCTTTTCAAATGGCATATTTTCATAAATTCCTAAATTCAGCTTAGCAGAAATCTGCAAATCCAAATCATTCAAAAAACCCAAGTGAGAAAAACGATATTGCATCCGTTGCGCCCAACTTTTTTCACGTTCTTCCTTGGGTAAGGAGGCGATATAATTATCAAAATTAATTGTATCGGCCTCCAAAACCAACATAACATCCGGACGCCCGTTTAGTTTAATTCCGGCCTCTCCGGAAAAAGAACTTTTATCCATCGTCAACTTAAACGGAGAAAGTTGAATCTTTTGCAACGTTCCGGTCAACTTCGCACTTCCGACTGCCTTTCGATAAGTTGAGGCAACACTGACCTGCGGCTGAAACGACAACCAATTTAATGTTTTCAAAAAATCAGCCGAATTAAAAGAAGCATCCAAACTATAAAAAGGTTCTTCATCTAAAGCATACAACTGTCCTTTAAGCTTTATATCCGTATCTCCGGGTAGAACGGCGGTTAACTTATTGAGAGATAAGTGATCATCAACAATATCAAAACTGGTTTCAAAATTTTTCACCGGCTGACCGTTATATTGGGTGCGCAAAGATTTAACATCAACCAACCAATCTAAACGACTTTCAGGAACAAATGCCACATCTCCTTTTTTATAGGTTTGAATAAAGTCATCAATGGTAAAAATAATCGGATCCAGATTCAAATCCGTAAAATTAAAGGCCATATCAACTCGCGGACGAATGATGTCATTGCCTTTTACCAACCCGTCATTAACCGGAATCTGCATACTTCCGGCACCTTGCGTCTCACCATATTTGATAACCATATTTGATAAATTGATTTGCTTTTCATTGGCCGACAAATCCAACGTTAAGGCTAAAGGATAATCATACTCTTTTCGCAATTCAAAACTTTTAAAGTTTGCTCTAACAAAGTCCTGCAATTTTTTCGTTTCAACAATCATATTACCGTTCAAAACTTTATTCGCCAGCATAAAGTTTCCATCAAATCGAACATAACTTTCCGATTGAGGGTGCGTCACAACCAAATTAAGTGATGTTGAAAAACTATCAGAAAGCCTTCCGACAGACAAAGCAAAACCTTCCAGACTGTTATCTTTGATATAATTTCCTTCAATATGAAACGGCCCCATCATCCCATCTGCGATAACTTCACCATTCAAATTATCTAACTGGAAATTAATATCCCGCAACGGATCCTCAAAAACCACAGTTGCATTTTCCAAACTGACACTATTGAGTTTAACTTGCGCTTGTTCAATCTGATCACGTTGTTCCGGTGTTATATCATTTTGCCAATTAAGGCGTCCGTCACTATCAACTTCCACATTAATATTCGGATTCTCAAGAACCATTCTGCTGACCTCAACATTTTTATGCAGTAACGGTAAAAGCTCAAGATTAGCCACCAAATTCTTAATTTCCACCAATGGAACATCTTTGATTGCCGGATTATAAATTTTTACTCTGGAGGCCACCAAATATGGAGAAGGCAATACCTTAAAAGAAACCGGCCCTTCAAAAACAATCTTCTTTCCGGTAACAATAGCAAATTGTTCGGCAATTTTATCCTTGTGCAGATTCCAATCGATTGAAGCAACATAAAAAAGCAGACCTGCCACTGCCGCCACGACCAACAAAAATAAACCGATTAAAATCTTTTTCATCGTGTTCCTCCGATATATTGCATGAATGCCAAATAATCTTTGCAATCTTAAAAATCTGCTTCTAATATAATACATAAACATTAATAAAACTTTTAATCAGGAAAGGCAACCATGAATAATACGCAAAAACTGTTTGAACTTGCCCAAGCCTCTTTTCAAAATGCGTACTGCCCTTACTCTAAATTTTCTGTTGGCGCAGCAATTTTAAGTGACAACGGCAAATTTTACAGCGGCTGCAATGTTGAAAATGCCTCCTATCCGGAGGGAACCTGTGCCGAAAGCGGTGCCATTGCCGCAATGGTAAATGATGGTGGTAAAAAAATCTCAGAAATCCTTATCCTTGGCAATGGTAAAGAGCTTATTACACCTTGCGGAGGTTGCCGCCAACGCATTTGCGAATTTGCCACTCCGACAACACTCATTCACCTCGCTGATATGAGCGGTATTGTTGAAACCCTAACCATCAATGACTTATTGCCGCGTAGTTTCAAATAAGGAAAACCCATGACAAATAACGCCTCACATTTTGCCACTCAAATCAAAAACAAACTCAATAATTTCCACCCTGATATTGCCATTATTTTAGGCAGCGGATTAGGTCGTCTGGCCGAAAAAATATCCCAACCGAAAATCATAAAATACGCCGATATTAACGGCTTTCCGCAAACAACCGTTTCCGGCCATAACGGAGCTCTGATTGCCGGACAAATCAGTGGCAAAAATGTTATTTGCCTGCAAGGTCGCTTTCACCTTTACGAAGGTCACGCACCTCAAACAATTGCTGAAATTATCCAAACACTAAAATTGCTCGGCGTCAAAAAACTTATAGTTACCAACGCTGCCGGCTCACTTAACCCCGATATGCCTCCCGGTAGCTTGATGTTAATCGCCGATCATATCAATTTCAGTGGCAAAAACCCTCTAATTGGCCCCAACGATGACACTATCGGCCCTCGTTTTCCTGACCTCAGCAATGCTTATGATGCAGAAGAAAGACAGAGTTTGCGCACCATTGCTTCAGCCAATAACATCAAACTTCATGAAGGTGTTTACCTCATGGTTTTAGGTCCGAATTTTGAAACTGCTGCCGAAATTCGTGCTTTTCAAACACTGGGCGCAAATGCTGTCGGCATGTCAACTGTTCCCGAAGTTATTGCCGCCGCTCACTGCGGAATTAAAACAATCGGTATATCCGTTATCACAAACTTTGGAACCGGCATGAAAAAAGAAGCCCAAAGTCATCAAAAAACACTTGATCAAGCACAAAAAGCTTCCGACAACCTTCTGCTTTTAGTTCAAAAATATTTGGAGGAAAACTAAAATGGATGATGTTACTGCTGCCCGCAAATTGATTTCCTGTCTTGATTTAACATCTTTAAACGACAATGACACCATAGACAGCATTATAGACTTTTGCCCAAAATCCCAAACACCTTATGGCGATACGGCAGCTGTTTGCATCTATCAACAATTCATTCCTCAGGCGCTGCAACAACTATCCGGAAAAATAAAGATTGCAACAGTCGTCAATTTTCCACAAGGAACATTAGACATCAAAAAAACGCAAAATGAAATCACACGAGCCCTCAAAGCCGGTGCGGATGAAATTGACGCTGTCTTTCCCTACCGTGATTTTCTGGAGGGAAAAATTGATGAATGTGCTGACTATGTACAGGCAATCCGTCAAACTTGTGGTGAGCATACCTTAAAAATCATTTTGGAAACAGGCGAATTGCAAAACACCCGAACCATCAAAGCCGCCTCACAACTTTGCATTGAACACGGCGCAGACTTTCTAAAAACCTCAACAGGAAAGACAAAGATTTCGGCCACGCCCGAAGCCGCAAACGCTATGCTGGAAGTAATCAGAATATCCAAGAAAAAAGTCGGTTTCAAAGCCAGCGGCGGTATAAAAACAATAGACGATGCAAAAAAATATCTCGTTCTGGCCTCTGCTATCATGGGACCAAACTGGATAAAACCGGACAACTTTCGTATTGGCGCAAGCTCGCTCTTAAATAATCTTATACAAACCATCGAAAAAGGATTCTAACATGCTGCCACAAGAAATCATCCGCAAAAAACGCAATCACAAGCCTCTGACCAAAACGGAAATAAACGAGTTTATCAAAGGTGTCACCGACGGAACAATCGTTGACGCTCAAACAGCGGCTTTAACAATGGCGATTTTTCTTAACGGCATGTCTGTTGCTGAAACAACAGCCTTAACTTTAGCCATGCGAGATTCCGGTGATGTTTTGAGCTGGAAACTCGACGGTCCCGTTGTCGACAAACACTCTTCCGGCGGTGTCGGCGATAAAGTCAGCCTCATGCTGGCACCGATGATTGCCGCTTGCGGAGCTTATGTTCCGATGATTTCCGGACGCGGACTTGGACACACTGGCGGCACACTTGATAAATTCGATTCCATCCCCGGCTATCAAACAATGCCTTCCAATGACCTCTTTCGCAATACGGTTAAAAAAGTCGGTTGTGCCATCATCGGACAAACCGGCAATCTGGCACCGGCAGATAAAAAAATCTACGCCATTAGAGATGTCTGCGGCACGGTTGAATCCATTGAACTGATTACCGCCTCAATCTTATCAAAAAAATTAGCCGCCGGCTTAGACAACTTGGTCATGGACTTGAAATGCGGCAACGGTGCTTTTATGGCGGATATCGACAGCGCCCGCAAACTGGCACAATCAATCGTCAATGTTGCCAACACAGCCGGAACAAAAACCACCGCTGTCCTGACTGACATGAACCAAGTTTTGGGGCATAGTGTCGGAAACGCGCTTGAAGTCCTTGAAGCCGTCGAATACCTGAAAGGTGAAAAC
>CAYLIN010000070.1:0-7212 GCA_964383725.1 uncultured Azospirillaceae bacterium
AAATAAGGAAACTTGCGTGAGAGAGTTCGGAAGTGCCTCAAAAAATAGGCTTGGAAGAAAAGTAACATTCGAACTCAAAATTATTATTAAAAAACAAGGACTTAAACCGAAATTTAAGCCCTTCGTCTGTGGTGGCTGGGGTGGCTGGATTCGAACCAACGAATGTCGGCACCAAAAGCCGATGCCTTACCACTTGGCGACACCCCAACTAATTTGTGGTAAGCGCGCAACTTGCGTGCAAAGATATGTCTAGAATAAAAAACATATAAATGCAAGAACTTTTTTTTAGATTTGTGAAAAAAATTAAAAAATATGGTGTCACTGGAGGTTGTAAAGAGAAATGTTAATATATTGTGCAAAAATGAGGGCAATACATTACGTTAACATTTAAAAGTATTGACATTGAAAGAATAAAGACCTATAAGGATATAGCTTTTAAATTATGATATTACTCAATTATTATTCACCAATAAAATTTAAAAATTATGTTATTAAATGTAGAATTCAGTACATTGCTACAAGAAGCCACGGGAGAGGTTAGTGTTCATGAAATCTTCATTCTGTTGCTCTTCTTGGTATGTACCATTATTTTTGGTATTATAGCCATTGCAATGCTTAAAACGATCATCACCGGTGACAAAGATTGGTATTCAAAGCCAAGTGTTTCCAAGGTAAACCTTTTTGCTCGTGGATGTCTCGGGTTGTTGGTGGTTGCCTATGTAATCTATCTGTTGATAACATGGGGAACTTGGGATTTCTTTACGGTGGGTAACGTTTTTATTGCCCCTCCTGTAAGTGCCGTTTATTTGACATTTGGTTCGGTGCTCATTTACATGTTTGGCTATTGTTGCCTGTACAAACCGATTGTCGCAGTGATTTCATTCTTTAGAAAAAACAAGTAACGTTTTTTTACACTCCACATCTGATGATATGGGGTGTTTTTTGTGTACTTTAATAAAATCTATAAATAAAATAAATTGACAAAAAGAGATTAGATATTTATAAAAGCACATACAAATCAATTATGATGTCTTAAAATTAGTATTAACCAATAAAAACAAAAAAGTTATGTTAGAACTTGCTTTTGCTCGAATTATCGCTCTATTGGGAGAAGGAACCGGTTTAACCTTTTATGTTAATTGTGTGGTAGTAGCTATTCTTTTTCTCTGCTGCTTTGCCTTTTTTACCATGATGTTCATCGCCGCAGCTGCTCTCGAAAATAAAAAATATGAAGAGCTCTTTTCCGAGAAACTCTTGGTTATCATCAAAGGGGTGATGGCTCTGACGCTTCTCTGCTATATCATTTATCTTCTGATCTCGTGGAATTCTTGGACGGTGGAAGCCCCTTTGATGGTTGTTGTAGTTTCCTTTGTCGGTGCCATTATAGTATTTGGCGCGCTGTATGTAGCCTACAAGATAGGGTATAACTTGATATACACGGGGATTAAGGAGATGTTTCTGCTCTTTAAGAAAAAGTAATTGTTTTTGCGCTTCGTATCTTATGATACGGGGCGTTTTTATAATCTTTGCATTTGGCCTTTTAAGTAGTGGTGGACAATGTTCGGCGTTATGCTTTCCGGGTGAGAGATGCTGAGCGCTTCAATTCCACGTTTGCCGAGGCTGAAGTTTTCAAGTGTATTTCTAAATAGCTTATAAGAATAGTTTTCACTATCAAGAATGTTCGGTTTTGTTATGAAGAGAATGCTGTGGCCGTATTCTTTATCTTGGAATGAAGTGGCTTGATCATCTTTCCAGATAGACATATTTTCTGGTAGCTTTAAGGAGATGACAAAGTTTCTACCATCCGGCATGACGGAATATTTGGCCGGGTTGGTTGCATCATTACATTTTGTTTTTTCATATAGTAGATGATTGTTTAAATTGACAAAAGGTTCATGACGATTGGTATCATTAGCAGCATTCGTGTAAAAGTGGATTCCGCTGTAAAGAGAATATTGTTGTATCGGTAAAAATCCGTAGGTCATGACACCAATATGTTGCATTGCTTTTTTTGTTGTGGAAATGTCGTACATTTGGCTGGTTATTGAATAAAGTGCATTTAGGCAACGATGTGCATTGGCGGCACCTGAACAATAGGCGAAAATAGAAATATTGGAAAATTCGTTTTGTAGCTTTTCTTCATCATATAATTCTCCAGAGGTAACAAAACCATTTTTATCAAGGGTGATGTTTTTTCCAATGAAGTCAAGCCAATATTTTTTGACGAATTGTAAATCTGTATCTTCGTAATATGTTTCAGCTTCTTTGAGTGTTTTCAACAAAGAATAGACGTTTGATGAGCGTGATTTTTGAATAGGAAAAAAGTTTACATAAACATCGACGTCTTTCCCAAATATTTGTCGATTGTTCAATGTGTTTTGCATATTGGTAAAAACCCATTTTTTTAGTTCATGTTCGTTTTCTTTTATACGAAAAGGCATGAAAAGAAACATATTGTGTTTTGACGGGTTTATTTTATCTACAACAGTTGTGTATTTTGTTTCACCTTCAGTATTGTTGGCGTGTAATTTCCATAACCGATAGTCAACGTTATTATCAAATGTTTTTTTATTGCCAAATTGGCGATTGCAAGAAACAACATATTCGCTGGAGGCATTAAAGAGGGAGATCATATTATCATCGGTGGCGTGTTGGGGATTAAGTTGTGATAATATTGATTGCGCATCCCGCATATATCCCCTGAGAAACAAGGCATATTCTAAAAGTTTTTTTTCATCAATTATATATTTTTGATAAAGAATCGGAGCCACACCTGACGTATGAAGAAAATTGTTCAGTGTGTTGAGAAATTTCGACACTCGCGGTTCTATAGTCGGACGGTCTGAAACATCAGGAATATAAATAGCTGTTGATAGTATATCTTTTTCAAATGCTTGGCGGAATACTTTTGCAAAGGGATTGTTTTTCATTTTTTCTTTAGTCTTAATTTCTTTTGTGTTATGTATTAATAAGGTTTATTTATCATGGAATATAGGATTCATCATGTCACATTATGTAAAAAAATATTTCAAAGCTGAAAAAAACGCAAAAAAATTGTTTGTTTTTTTGCATGGGTATAATGGATGTGTTCAAGATATTGATAATTCTATAAAATTTTTAAGCGATAATTTACCGGAAGTTTTGATTGTGGCTCCGGAGGCCGAAACACCCTGTGAAAAAAATGTGCAAAAAAGGCAATGGTACAGTTTATGGGAACATGATTCTGCAGATGAACGCCGTAAACCGGAAACGTCTTTAGAGCAGTTGACAGATATTTATAATCGCTATGGTGAATCATTGCATGTTCGGGCTGATGAAATTAATCTTTTGATTGATGAGTTGCAAAAAAACAGCGGAATAGGAAATAAGGATACAATTATCGGTGGTTTTTCTCAAGGAGCAATGCTGGCTTGTTATACAGCTTTGACGCGTTGTGCTTTTGATGGGATGCTTTTGATGTTTTCCGGAGTGGTGGCCGGTGCTCAAAAATTAGCTTTGGAGCAGAAAAGTTATCCTGAGACGTTTCTTTTTCATGGAAAAGATGATGTGAGTGTTAATTATAAGACTATGGACTTTTCCTTGGATTGGTTGCAAAAGCATCAACTGACTTGCACTGCGTATCGTTATGACAATTTGGCTCATAAAATGAGAGAAGATGAATTGTCTGCTGTTGTTGAGATTATTCGTTCAAGGTGGTGAATTTTAAAATTTTTGGGGATTGACGACATTTTAAGCTGGTTATTTATTTTTTTATCTATATAGTGACCTGCAATTATCAAGCAATTAATGGGCATTTTATCTGAAAAGGATTCTTTTCGGATAGCTTGCTTTTTATACTTTGAGGAGAAGATTATGCGATTTTGCCAAGTGGCTGAAAATGTTGGAAAGTTTATGGATGATGCTGGCTTGCAAGAAGCATTTATATATGGTGGAGCTGTTTTAGATTCGCTTGTTCAAGGTGATGCGCCGATTAGTGATTATGATATTTGTGTGCGCGATGAAGATGTTTTTTATAAAACTTTGAAAAAGTTAGAGAAAAATGGTTGTGATGTTTCGGAAGTGATGCGGACCCATAATGTTTATACGGTGATTCGGCATCCTCAACTAGGGATGATTGATTTTTCTTGCATGAATCCTGAAGATAACGGTATTTATAATGTGGAGCGTATTTTTGCTCGATTTGTTCGGAAAAACGGAACTTATGAGCATACGCTTATTGATGATTTTGATGCGCAAAACAGCATTTCTCGCGGAGAGGTTAAAATTGTCAGTAATCCGGAAAAGGAAGGCGCTTATAATGTATTGCGCCGTTTTTTTGCTTTGAGCGGAAAGTATAATTTGGATATTTCTTCGCAAGGTCCGAACAGGCAAACAATGAAAGATATTAAAGATGCTTTTAAAGCCGGATATAAGTATATTCCGCAGGATCGGGTTCGCTGTTTGTCACGTTTGGTTGCCAGTTTGAAGCGTTCGAAAAATCGTCCTGATTTTGTTCGAAATATTGGTGAACAGGGGCTTTGTGAAATAGCTTTTCCAGATGTTCATAAGTTGTTTAATAATCCAATTTTTCAAAACTGTGAAAAATTGAAAGATTGTCAGACGCAAAAAGATTTGTTGGAATTGATGTTAGCTAATGTCGATTTTAAAGATCGGGATGCGATGATGGATTGTATGATGATTTTATCAAAAAGAGAAAAGGCTCGTCAGGATAAGGGGGTGCGTGAGTTTGTCGAAAGATTAGGCGCAGAGAAAACATCTCCGCAGCGTCTGGCGAAAGTGTTGTATCCGGTGTTTAGTTTTGTGCAGTCGAGAGCAAGGAATTAAGTATGAAAATTGTTGTTTTGGGTTCCGGTTCGGCTTATGGCTGTCCAATGGCTTTTAATCAATGGAGAGGATTGAGTTCTGATAATCCGAAGCATTATCGTAGTCGTGCATCGATTTATTTTGAGTTTGAGGGGCGTAAGTTTATTATTGATGCCGGACCTGAGTTTCGTATGCAAGTTAATCAAGCCGGATTGACAGATGTTGATGCTGTGTTTTTGACGCATGGACATTATGATCATATTGCGAGTGTTCCCGAGTTGCCGAGAGTGAGTAAAATGTTAGGACATCCGGTTGAAGTTTGGTCTTCAGAAGAAACAGAGCAGGAATTACGGACTTGTTTTGGTTTTCTGTTTAATGGTGGCGAGCCGGAAGGTGTCGGGTTGCGTTGGATGAGGCTTCCTAATGGGGGAGCTTTTAGTTGTTGTGGTGTCGATTTTCAGACATTTCAGGTACCACATCATCGTTTGCATTGTTCTGCTTTTCGTTGTCAAGATTTTGCATACGTGACTGATTGGGAAAATATGCCGGAAGAAGGAGTTGCCGCCTTGCAAGGAATTAAACTTTTGATTATTGAATGCAATAATGGTTTGGATTATGAGAAAAACGGGCACAGTAATTTAGAAAATGTCAAACGTGTTGTTGAGAAAATTAAGCCGGAGCGAGTTGTTTTAACGCACTTATCAACGCGTGTTGATTATAATGAAATCAAAAAACATATGCCGGTATATTTTGAACCGGCATATGATGGTATGGTTTTGACTTTGTAGTCTTATTATTTTTTGAGGTTAAGAAGCTTTTTCTTTTCTTCTTTGGCTTTGAGAATTTCTAAGTCACGTTCGGTTGCCATTTTATCCAAAATAGTTTTAACAACCTTGTCAATTTGTTTGTCTTCTCGATAGTCGGCGGGGAGGGCAAAATTAACACGTCCGTCGGTCAACAGTTTAATGGCTGTTTTTTTATGTTGGCTTTTCGGACGATATACGGCAATGGCTGTTCCGTTTTTTTGTTTGGTTAATTTCATTGAAGGAATATCTGTCATTCCATCGCCAAAATAAATCATGCGGGTAAAAGGAATGGCTCTCTCTTCATCCGGCATAAATTCATTAACGGCTCTATCGTCAAGTTTTCCGAGGCCTTTATTAATTTTGGACAGGTATTGTGTTTTGGTAGAGTAGTTGATAATGCGAGCCGGCCATTCAGGTGTGCCGTCTTCGCCAAAGACGTAGGAACAACCGAAGATATCTTTAAAATGTTTACGGATAGAACAGCCTTGTAAAATTTCTTCATAGCCGGAGGAAATAATATAGTGTTCGATTTGCAAATCGAGTTGTTTGCCATAGTCATTGATACGGTCGAACCATTCTTCCACGCCTTCAAAATAGGTGATGTTTTTTGCAGCATCGGCAAAGTATTCGCGAGTTAATTTAATACCTTTTTCTTTGGCAACTTTTTTGAAGTAGTACATGCTTCCTGTGACTTGGTCAGCACAGTTTTCTCGAGACCATGCATTGGCTTTGTCCCAAAAAGTTTGGGGTTTCATGCCGAGGGAAGGGATGAGAATATAATCCTGCATGTAAGTCACACTCAGGGTTTCATCAAAGTCGTAAATAAAAGCTACTTTGCTTTTTGTCATTTTTTATTATCTCCGCTTGCATTTTAAGAATAATCATTATAAAACTAAATAAGTTAAAATTTTACTATTGAATAAATAAGGATAATAAAAATGGTCGCAAAAACTATGGATCAATTGGTTTCTCTGTGTAAACGTCGTGGGTTTATTTTTCAAAATGCTGATATTTACGGTGGTTTGCAAGGAGTGTATGATTATGGTCCGTTGGGTGTGGAATTAAAAAATAACCTGAAACAAGCTTGGTGGCGTTCAATGATTTATGAACGTGACGATGTTGAGGGATTGGATGCGGCGATTTTGACGAATCAAAAAGTTTTGCATTATTCAGGACATGAAGATACTTTTTCTGACCCGATGGTGGATTGTAAAAAATGTAAAGGACGTTTCCGTGCAGACCATATTGACGGTAAATGTCCGAACTGTGGTTCTACAGATTTGACTGAACCGCGTCCGTTCAATTTGATGTTTAAGACGGCTATCGGTCCGGTAGATGACGGTTCTTCTTTCGGTTATCTGCGTCCGGAAACTGCTCAGGCAATTTTTACACAGTTTAAGAATGTTGTAGATTCAACATCTCGTAAGTTGCCGTTTGGTATTGCGCAAATTGGTAAGTCTTTCCGTAATGAGATTACACCGAGAAACTTTATTTTCCGCGTGCGTGAGTTTGAACAGGCAGAGTTGGAATATTTTGTCATGCCAGGCGAAGATGAAAAATGGCAAGAATATTGGAAAGAAACTAGAATTCAATGGTGGGAAGA
>CAYLIN010000071.1:0-2977 GCA_964383725.1 uncultured Azospirillaceae bacterium
AACAAGCATATTAAAGAAAAAGAATTAAAATGCAATTAAAATTTAAATGTAAAAACCCCCGCTGCTCTCACGAACACCGGGGGTTATTGCACAACTCTCACTTAAATATAAACATTAAGCAATTTTTATTTAATCTTCAAAACGGGTAATACAAGCCCTACCCTTAAAATTTTTATTTCTTTCCGGAGAATTCATACAAACCGGAAGTATCCAACAATGATGTCGGCGCTTTTTGAGCGCTTAACGGATAGTAGTTGAAATAAAGGCTCAGTAAAGCCAAAGCGGCAACCGGCATAACGACTTTTTCAAACGGGAAATGAGCATGACCGCCGTTGCGTGCTTTCATCCATTGATAGAGTTTGGACACATAAATAAAGGTCAAAGCCCCTAAAATTGTGCTGAACAACAGCGGGTCCATATAAAAGCACAAAATCGGGCGTGGTTGATATTCAATCTCGCTGATATACATAAAACCGATTGAACCAACAGAAACAATCATCAACAAGATATCACGACCGGGGAAGTTCCAACCTTTTTTATTGAACCACAAAATCAACCAATAACCAAGGAGTGCAAGCAAAGCCCCTGCCCAAACACCGACAATACTATCATCAACGCCATAGTGACGAGCAACTTCCAAAGAAGCCCCAATCGCAACCGTACAAACGGCACAAGCCGGATTGGCAAAAGCCTTGGTTGTGGCAAGCAAGAATAGAAAGGCAGCTAAAAACAAAGTCATTGCAAACTCCTAATTTATAATTTCACCTGTCATCAAAATAAATAATATATAATATTTGTCAAGTATTGTTTCTTATATACTATTCTTCAGAATTGCCTTCTTCCGCCAATTCTAATTTTTTCAGATAACGGCGAGTCATCTTCAACGCATTCTCAAAGTTTGAAGCTGTTGCCACAATCTTGCGGTCAATTCCATCTTTCAAGAAAGCATCATGCAAAACACGACGAGGTTGTTTTTTGACGTTTGACAAGATAACTTTGGTTTGGTGTTTTCTCAGTTTTTTAATCAATTCAACAATGATATTGGCCCCACTGGCATCCACAACCGGCACATATCCCATACGTAAAATCAAAATCTTAGGAGGTTGCTTCATCTGGTTGAAAAAATGTGAAATATGGGACGCACCACCAAAGAACAACGGCCCAGACAAGCGCAAAGAAACAACACCTTGTTCGTGCAAAACTTCACTCAAGTCACGACCGCTGATACTGTACGGTTTGACGGTTTCATCTGTTTCAATTGCAATTTCTTTGCTCATGCGGTGCATGAAGATAATACTGGCGAGAATAAAGCCGACGCTGATAGCAGTATTCAAATCAACCAAAACGGTCAAGAACAGCGTTACCAACAATGTATATCTATCCCCTTGCGGACCACGAATCAACTTAAAGAGTTTTTCCAGCCCCATCATGTTCCAACCGATTATCATCAAAATCGCTGACAAACAAGCCAGTGGAATATATTTTGCAGCCGGTGATAACAACAACATAAACAACAGTAAAAAGACAGACTGCATAATACCGGCTATCGGAGAATAAGCATTAGCCTTAAAATTAGTTGCTGTTCTGGCAATAGCGCCTGTTGCAGGAACGCCCATAAAGAACGTGCTGGCAATATTGGCAACACCCTCACCGATCAATTCGGCATTAGAATTGTGGTTATCACCACTCATACCATCGACAACCGTTGCACTCAGTAATGATTCAACACCGGCCAAAAAAGCTATTGTCAAACCGCTTGGCAAAACTTTAAGTACAAAATCTAAATTAAGCTCTGGAAAATGTGGCATCGGCAGGAAATGCGGAATACCACCGAATTTGTTACCGATGGTGGCCACATCACTTCCGGCAATACTAAAGACGGCGACCAAAACCATAGATACAATCACACTGATTAAATAAGCCGGCAGTTGAGGTTTCTTAAAATTAATATAGAAAATTGTTGCGAAAGAAACAATAGCAATTGCTACGGAAGACAAACTCAATTTATCCATATTGGCCAGATACATTCTCCATTTGGGCAGGAAATCTGCCGGTACATTTTCAATCTGTAATCCTAACAAATCTTTTATCTGTGTTGACATCAGTAAAATACCTATACCGGCAGTGAAACCGATAACCACAGGATATGGAATATATTTGATATAAGTTCCTAAGCGCAACAAACCGGCCGCAATTAAGACAAGACCGGCAATCAGCATGGCGGCAGCCAATCCGGCATAACCAAATTGTTGGATGACGTTAAAGATAATGACAACAAACGCACCGGTTGGTCCGCCGATTTGATAACGGCTACCGCCTAAAAGGGCAATCAGGAAACCAGCCACGATCGCGGTATATAACCCTTGAGCCGGAGAAACACCTGAAGCAATTGCTAAAGCCATGGATAACGGAATGGATACAACGGCAACCGTCGCACCGGCTATCGCGTCACGGCGGAATTTTTGTTTATCATATCCGTGCTTTAAAATTTCGAACAATTTCGGGGTAAAATTTTCTGCCAAAGCAGCATATACATTTCTCAAACGACTCAACATTTTTATCTCTTTTTCATCTTCTTATAAATAA
Organism: uncultured Azospirillaceae bacterium; assembly: GCA_964383725.1. Taxonomy (GTDB): domain Bacteria; phylum Pseudomonadota; class Alphaproteobacteria; order RF32; family CAG-239; genus CAZU01. The sequence continues at coordinate 2,587 of CAYLIN010000071.1, forward strand.
ACCGCCATAGGTTTACTACTTTATTTGGCAGTGTCAACAAAATGATGTAAAAATTCACTATTTTTTTGCAAGAAAAAACCTCGGCTCACCGAGGTTCTTTACTTTAGAGTTTGATAAGCTCTTCCACCCTCTGTTTGAATTTTTCCAAAACATCGGATTTCGGTGTGTATTTTTCTTCAAACGGTTCAACAGTCTGCCATCCCAACTCTTCATAAACAGTCTGAATTTGTTTGACGACGCCCGGTTTCCAACCATAAGACCCGAATGCCAAAGCTGTCTTGTTTTTCGGTGCCAGTCCGCGCATATAAGTTACAAAAGCGGCAACACGCGGAAACAGCTGATTATTCAATGTCGGATTACCGATAACAACATATTTGGCATCCAGAAAATC
>CAYLIN010000071.1:3077-7136 GCA_964383725.1 uncultured Azospirillaceae bacterium
TCCATTACAGAATCAAACGGAGCATCTTTTACAAAAAGAGCGTCAGAAGCATAGTGCTGACCGAAACCGTCATTTGAAAGAAGCAATTTTTCTTCCGGGACATAAGTCATCATAGAATCCGGCCAATGCAACATCGGTGTTGTCATGAAAGCAAGTGTATGTTTTCCGATAGAAACAGTATCACCGGTTTTGATGATTTCATATTGCCAACCAGTTGTATCGAAATGAGCTTCAAGAGCCAATTTTCCGGCATTATTAGTGATGATTTTTGCTTGTGGCGCCAATTTCATCAATTCCGGAATATTGCCGGAGTGATCCATCTCAACATGGTTGACGACAATATAATTGATTTTTGAAAAATCAACCACACTCTGAATACGGGCAATATTTTCGTGAGATAAATAATGTTTTACACCATCAATCAGCGTGATTTTCTCATCCATAATCAGATATGCGTTATAAGTTGTACCGTGCGGGGTTGAATAACCATGAAATTCCTTAATATTCCAATCCCTAACACCGGTCCAGAAAATGTCTTTTTTGATTTCGACTGCTTTCATTTTATTCTCCTTTATTTGTCTTTACTTATAAATAATACTAACATCACTTATTGACAACAAAAAAAGAAATAAATAATAATGGTCATCATTATTATTTAAAAAAATTTTTTAAATGGAGAAAACATATGGAACTTAAAGGCTCTAAAACCGAAAAAAATTTGATGGATGCATTTGCCGGTGAATCTCAGGCTCGCAACAAATACAGTTATTATGCTTCAAAAGCTAAGAAAGAAGGCTATAATATCATCGCTGAAAAATTTGAACAGACAGCGAATAATGAAAAAGAACATGCCAAATTGTGGTTCAAGCTTTTACATAATGGTGAAGTTCCTTCCACGATGGATAATTTGCGCGATGCTGCTTCTGGTGAAAACTATGAATGGACAAATATGTATGCCCGTATGGCACAAGAAGCACGTGAAGAAGGTTTTGAAAAAATCGCCTTTTTATTTGAAGCTGTCGGCAAAATTGAAAAAGGTCATGAAGAAAGATATCAGAAACTTTTGGACTCTTTGTGCGAAGGCAAAATTTTTGAACGTCCGACAACCGTTATTTGGGAATGTGCAAACTGCGGCTGCCGTGTAGAAAGCCCGAAAGCCCCTGAAAAATGTCCGGTCTGTGACCATCCGCAAGCTTATTTCTTTGAGCTTCAAGAACAATTCTAACAAAAAAGCCCCTTAAATAAGGGGCTTTTTATTTTTTTCTTCATAGACTAAAGTTTGATGTGACATTTTATGTATTTTTTCTATTTCAGTTCATCAAATACATTTAATGCTCTATCTATAGCCTTATCCATATCATAATAACTATAATCTCCTAATCTTCCCAAGAAATACGTTTCTTTAAGTTTTTGAGCTTCATTTAAATATTTTTGATAAAGAGCTTGCGTTTCCGAGCTTGGTATAGGGTAATAACGTTCATTTTTTCCACGAACAAAAAATTCTGAATATTCTTTAGCGATTACAGTCTTAGAAGATTGGTCGGATAAATAGTATTTGTATTCGTGAATACGTGTGAAATCATAATTGTTGGGATAATTTACCACAGCATTACTTTGATAGAACGGATAGTCAAATTCTTCTAATTGAAAATTTACGCTACGATAAGGGAGTTCTCCATATTTATAATCAAAAAACTCATCTATTGGACCACTATAGAATAAACGATCGTATTTTCCATTAAAGCTATTAAACGGGGTATTTAATAAAACTTCAATATTAGGATGATCTAACATATTTTTTATTGTTTGCGTATATCCGTTTAATGGAATTCCTTGATATTTATCCTGAAAATAACGAGGATCGCAACTTATATAAACCGGAACACGTGCCGTTACAGCTCCATCAACCTCATTAGGTTTTGTTCCCCATTGTTTACTCGTATAATGTAAAAATACTTTCTCATAAATATAATCAGCCAAAAATTTTAAATCACCATCATCTTGTTTTAAAAATTCAAGAATGGGGATTTTCTTGTTATAGTTAAATTTCGTTAGTAGTTTTTCTTCTAAACGTTTCGCTAAACTTTGCGGAAAAACATCATAAATAGTTCGCAAATTAAAAGGAATTGTTGTTTCAATACCATCAATCAAAGCCACTACTTTATGCATATATGTATTAAAAGATGTAAAACGGGAAATAAACTGCCAAACTCTATCAGAATTTGTATGAAAAATATGTGATCCATATTTATGAATCATAATCCCATTCTCATCACGATAGTCATATGCGTTGCCAGCAATATGATCTTTTGCTTCAACAATAACAACTTTTTCATTTAATTCTTCTGCTATTTTTCTAGCTATTGTTGCTCCGCTAAAACCTGCTCCAACGATTAAATTAAGCTGCGTCATTTGTTATTTCCTCTATCATTTTGATATAATTTTTTGCAAAAACATCTACCGTGTAATATTTTTGGTATGCTTCATAAGCTTGAGTTTTTAACTCATCTCTGTGCTGTTGAGATAATGTTAAAAAATCTATGATTTTTTCCTCACATTCCGTTGAGTTTTTCCATAGTTCAACAGCGTGCCAACCAGCTTCATTTTTATGATTGATTGTCTTATATACAGACTTATTTCCTCCGGTAGCAGAGGCTAAAACCGGACAGCCGGCAGAAAGTGTTTCCAGCAAAATTAAATCAAAATATGTTTGTCGATTGGGTAAAATGAATAAATCTGATATTTTTAACACTTCTGACGGATCGACAAACCCTAATTCAACCCAATTAGGATGAGATAATGGTGTAATTTCATTACCAATCATTCCACCTATTAAAAAGGTGACATCATCTCGCTGAGATAAAATATTTTGCGCAATATTTTTTAAAACATCATAACCTTTGATTTGAGTATGACGACCAATAAAACAAATAACAAATGGTGTTTTGATATTATATTTACGGCGTAGCTCTTCTTTTGTTTTATCTGTATATAAGGATTTACACCCCGTATTCAGATATAGCATTTTTTTGTTCTGAATTAACTCTTCAAAATAGGGTAAGGCCGATGTGTATGGTTCTGTAGCTTCTTGTGAAGGAAATAAAAGCATATCAGCCAACCGAAAAGCTTTTTCCTCAATCCCTTCCCATATTTTTAAATTGCGTTCAGCATTCGTATCATTAGCAAGTTTTTCTCCATGATAAATTTCTTGTGACGGAGGTTCTGGAGAATGAGACATTAAAATAATTTTGCTGTCCAGCTTTCTGTAATCTATATATTTTTTTATAAATAATGCATCTCTGACCCAATGGCATATGATTGTTTTGGGTAAAAAATTATCTAGCTTTTTTACAAACGAAGCATAATTATCCTGGGCCACATCTGAAAAATACCAAATTGAGTTTTTGTTAAGTCTATCAAACAAATATGCTCTGGCCTTTTTTCTTGCTTTTTTGAATGGTATTACGATTGTCAGATATTTTACTAACTTTTTATATGGAGAAACTGTATCATCATCTCGACAAACTAATACAATATTATCTGCTCCATACTTTTCAAGACCGAGTTTTAAATTGGCAAGGTAACCAACCGGCCCGCCTCCACGAATATTAAGTTTTGCTGAGGTAAATATAAGATTATCAACTATTTTTACTTTATGATTACTCTTTTTATTTTTAGTCTGAGGCATTTATATCTCCATAAAAAGTTTGATGATTTGGAATTATATCAACCCTCGGCATATATTCAATGATTAATTGATACTAATGGACATAATTATACTGAAGCTCAAAAAAAACCCCTCGTTTGAGGGGCTTTTCTAAAAAATCGCTAACTAAGCCATTTTCAATTCACCGGCAACGGTTTTTCCTCTTTCAGTCATCAATTCATAGCTGATCTTTGCGCCTTCAGCCAATGAACGGAGGCCAGCTTTTTGTACGGCTGAAATGTGAACAAAAACATCCTGTCCGCCTTCATCCGGAGTAATAAAGCCATAACCTTTTTTATTGTTAAACCATTTAACTGTTCCTGTTGCCATAGTAAAAATCCTTCTAAAACAGG
>CAYLIN010000072.1:0-7048 GCA_964383725.1 uncultured Azospirillaceae bacterium
GTCGAACGGATATTTATCTGTTTGACAACACCTTCATAACCATTGATAATGACCCAATCACCGATTTTTATCGGACGAGCCCACAAAATCGTCAAACCGGCCGCAAGGTTGCTGACCATATTCTGCAAACCTAAACCGACCCCAAAAGACAATGCACCGGCAATCAACGCGATACTGCTTAAACTTCCGCCCATCACGGCAATTGCTAAAATACCGGAAATAATAAAGCCTAAAAAGTTGATTGATGACACCACCGAGTTACGCAATCCATCGTCCATTTCAATCTTACTGAGTTTACCATCGCGAAAACTGTTTTTCAGCATTTTAAATAACGATAACATCACAAAGAAACTAAACACACCCAGCAAAATTGAGGTAATGGAAATGTGCATTCCCCCAACATTAAAACCAATTAAAACACTTTTTATCCGTGCCAACATCAAATCGACGGAAACACCCCACAATGCCAACAGAACAAAAGCACCAACCACCCAAGTTACAGGTGTCAACAATAACCCGAACCAAAATTCAGTTTTAACCAGCTTGCGACGATTAATACGTAAAGAGCGAACCCAAAACCGCATCAATAACAAACGGTGAATTGCTTCTCGTAACAACTGATCTATCATATAAACAATACCCACTGTTACAACAGAAGCGATAATACGATCAATAATAAACTCTGACAAACGAATATAGCCGAATAGCGATAATCCAAATGCCGCAATCACAATCAATGACAACAAAAGACTGACTTTCGAGGAGGTACTTAAATCAGCCACCTGTTCATCAGCTGATAATTCTTCATCAGAAAGACTTTGGCTGTCATACAAAGCTTTTCGTGCAACCCAGATAATACAAAAAGCTTTCACCGCATTAGCAAAAATCTTCAAAGAATAAACAATCGAAACATCATAATCCATTTGATTGGCAAGACTTTGAAAAAAAGACACAATACAAATCGCTGCCGCCGAAAGGATTAAAGACGAACTGATAGCCTTTGCTCGCTCGTCAGGCAAATCAACCAACCGCCATTTTTTATATTTAGAAACAAAGACAGCTTTAACCGCCGCCTTCAATAAATAATATCCCAACAAATAAACAGCAATCGTCTTAAGAAGCAAGCCGAACGCCCCTTGATTAAACAACTCATTCTGGCGCAACCAGATTAAAAAAGCACCGATAACCGCTGCCGGTATCAAACCGCGTGCAGCAAACATCACCAATCCCATCATCAACTTCTGAGAATAGTCTGGACGCTCGAGAGTTGTGCTATAATAGCCGAAACGGCGTTGAATATACCGAACTAAAAACATAGCCCCAAGTGAAGCCGCCAACATACAAAAAACAATCAACGCCAAATCATTATTAACAGCAGCTTGCCTGTCTGCCGACAATTCTTGATACCAACTGACCGGAGAAATAGCCAACTTAAAAATAAAACCGGCAAAATTAGTCAGCGAATGCCAAAACTCCTGAGGATGAAAAATGGAACTTTGCTTCACCAAAATATTATTCAAAAGCTGCCGATTACGAATTTTCAAAATCAGAGCGTTAATCTCATCAATTTTAGCAGACATCAAATCTGTTTTCGCAATCTGAGCTTTCAAAGTGTCAGAAACCCCGACAAATTCTTTGCGTTGCTTTGCCAATTCTGCAGGTTCTTTTGTGCCGCCTTCCGGAACACCTCCTAAAGCATCAAGCTTTTTCTGGACAATACTCAATTCTGAATTATATGTCTGTTTAGCTTTTTGTAGCTCACTTTGCATATTAGTCAAATCACGCAGAAAATCAGACACTTCACCTTTTGTACTTTTACCGGAGTTTAACTTTACAACCATTTGATCCAACTGTTTATCCGCTTGTGTCAGATTGATTAAAGCATCATCACCGACCATAGACGTTTGTGCACGCACAGTCAAAACAACCAAAAATGAAAATATCAATCCCAAAACAAACTTTTGCATCAAAATCTCCTAAATCAATTGATTCCTATATGGTACCATCCCAAGAATAATCAAGCTCACCTTAACAAAGTAGCTTGACAAGCCAACCAGAAAAGATAATCTATCTCCAACAAAGGAAAGACCATGACCGAATATGAAAAACAATCAGACCAAAACAGCCAAAAAGCTTTTTCAATCATTGAAAACCTCCGCTTAAAACAAATCTGGCAAAACACTGGTGCCACAATCAACTTAGTCGGCTCCCTGCAAATTGGTGTATTGGCCAAACATCGCGATATTGATTTTCATATTTACACAACCGAACTTGATGTCAAAGAAAGCTTTGCCATTATTGCGGATATTTGCACTCACCCGCAAATAAAAAAATGTGAATTCACCAATCTTGCCGCAACAGAGGAAGCTTGTTTTGAATGGCATTTATGGTATGAAGATGAAGAAAAAAACTCGTGGCAAATTGATTTAATCCAAATCAAAAAAGGTTCAGCGTTTGACGGCTATTTTGAAAATGTCGCTACCCAAATAAAACAAAACATGACACCTGAACAACGCCAAACAATTTTAGAATTAAAATTTACCACACCGGATAATCTCAAAATCAGTGGTATTGAATATTACAAAGCTGTCATTCAGGACGGCATAAAAGACCTGTCCTCTCTACTTGATTGGCATCAAAAAAATAAATTTGAAGGAATTATTGAATGGTAACAGATACAAGGAGACAAATATGAATATTATCGGAGAACTTTTAGGTTACATCGCCGGCATTTGCATTGCTATTTGCTTTATGCCGCAAACAATTCAAACCATACGCAGCAAAAATGTAAATGGTCTGTCACTTTACAGTTATGCCATCTACAGTTTCGGTATTTTATGTTGGATATTATACGGCATCTACATTCATTCATTTCAAATGATACTGTTTAACACCATTTCCCTGTTTTTTGCCGTTATCATTCTTTATATGATTATCAAATACAAAAAATAAAAGAAAATCCCGCCACAATTTTTACAGTTTGTGGCGGGATTTCGTAAACACATGCATTACCAAAAATAGTAACGTAATCCGATAGAAAACTCTTTATAATTTCTAACAGTATCTAAATCGGTAATAGCATAACGAAACATCCCTCGAACAGCCACATTATCGTTCAGATTAACTTGTCCACCGACACCAAAACGCAAACCGTCACCTTCTTCCGTATCATGTGCATAGGCTGTCGAACCGTTTAATGTCAAACGGCTCTTTGTTTCCGCCTCATAATGGACATAACCGACAGAAGTCAAAACCTCAAGCATTCCCAAATTTATAACATCTTTTACAATATCAATACCGTATGATTTAAGCTCCAAACTATTCTTAAACGAAGCTCCGTCATAACCTCCGGTAGTATTTTTATCTTTATTTTCCGATTGCTGATAAAAACCTTCAACCGCAAAATAGTTAGTCAGGCGAATACCGGCAGAAAGCGCATACGAATTAAACTTATCAGCATAGCTCCCTTCTTTAGCCTTATTTTGTTTTTTATAATTAGTATTCACATGCACATAATCGGCCCCCACATACGGCGACAACATCCCGGCCTCAACATTCGCAGACATCAAACAAGCCACACCGGCTAATAATAATGCTTTTTTCATTTTATATCTTTCATCAATTGAACCATTTAGGTATAGCATAAAAGACAGGTGTTAAAAAAAGATAAACGATAGATGACAACAACAAAAAAACATCTTGACTTAAAGTCCACTCTAAATGGTAAAATAAAGATATCAGCCACAACAGGGAGGACGGAAGATGAAAACAAAAACTTTTTATTACAGATTTCGCATAATCGACACACTCCTGCTTCTCAATCTGTTTATGATTTATATGCTCTATAAGTGTTGTCATAAAATCCCTGCTCTGCTCCATTGGCCGCAAGTGCAAGCAATTATTGCCACAGTCACCGTTTCATCCCTGATTTGGATTTATCTGCACTGTTTCAAACACAAAGTTGCCGTCATTGACAGTAAAGGAATTAAAATTGACCACTGTCATCCCTTGGCTTGGAAAGATATTCAATATGCCGAAGAAAGAATTGTCCGCTGCTGTTTCAAAAAACGTCGCATTATTGTCCTTGTTCCTAAAGAAGGAATAGATTACCAATACAACTACCTGCAAAAACACAATGGAGAATTCACGCCCTTCTCCATCCCGTTGTATAACATCATCAGTAAAAAAGACGAAGAAGAAATTATCAAAATCATTTCTAAAAAAGTAAAACTGACCAGGCTAAAATAATCACTCAAAATCCTTGTCAAATTGAATCTGTGAACAAAATAAAATCCCTCTTGACTTAGAGTTACCTCTAAAAACTATCTTTTATATGAACTTAACATAAGGAGAAAATTGATGAATAAATTTTTATTGTTAGGAACAATCGCATTTTCCGTTCTGGCTTTTTCTGCTTATAAAGCCTTTGCTCAAAACAACAATGGAGAAACAGCTATGGATACTGCAAACAAAAAAATCTTAGTTGCTTACTATTCTTACAGCGGCAACACCAAAGAAGTTGCTGAAGCTATCCATGAAAAAGTCGGCGGCGATATTTTTGAAATCAAAACTGAAGGAACCTATCCTGACGAATATCGCCCGATGACAGAACAGGCTAAAAAAGAAATTCAGAATGGCTACCGCCCTAAATTGACAACTTCTGTTGAAAATATCAAACAATATGACGTTGTCTTTTTAGGCTCTCCCATCTGGTGGGGAACAATCACACCGCAAGTCAGCAGCTTTTTGGACAACTACGATCTGTCTGGAAAAACTGTTGTTCCGTTCATTACTCATGGCGGCGGCGGTGTTCAAAACACCATTAAAGACATGACGGCTCAATGCAAAAATTGCAACGTCACCCAAGACGGTTGGGTTGGTTACAGCAGCCGCACACTCGGTATTTCCGGTTGGCTTAAAGACTTAGGTTTCAAAAAATAACCATTACCACCATTCAGATAAATAGCTGCCAAAGAGACATCTTTGACAGCTATTTTTTTGCCAAAATATAACTCTCATCAATCCGCATAAAAATTTCTTCAAAAGACATCACATCATCAAGACGAAGCGTCACCCAGTTACGCTTGTTCATATGATACCCCGGAAAATACTTTTCTCCGTCAACCAATTGCGCAATATCTTCCGGCTTCATTCGCAAATCCAAAATTTCAATACTCTCATTGCCGACAAGCCCCAATTTATCTTTTTTGACAGTCAAAATAGCCGCATACCATTTTTTATTATCTTTGCGGCGCACAATGGCATTATCTGGAAATTTATTCCACAAAAACTCGAACTCATCTTGATAAGTGTTTCTAATATAACGAATAACTTGCGCGGCACCTTCGCTCTTAAAAACCTGTGCGGCAAAACAATTATCTGCAATATTCTGTAAAATGGAACAAAACTCTGTCCGTACTTTGCCGATAAATGCTCCTGTTGCATCAGTCGTCAAATGCAATATGTATTCATCGTCTGTATCAGTATCAAACAATTGCGCAGAAACACAACCATTTTTATCCAAACGCACCACCATACGAAATTGTCCGTCAACAATAAATGTCGAATAAACATACTCATCACCATCAACAACAAAACCAAAAGCAAACAAGCTATCCCAGATAACGGTTTTGTATCTAAACACATCTCCATATGTTCCCGGAACACCACTCATAATAACCTCACGCTTAATAAAAACAGCCCCGACAAAGCGGAGCTGCTTTTATTTTTTCAAACTTATTTCAATTTATTATATTCTTCATCAGAAACAGCTTCCAACCATTCGTTTGAAGCTCCTTCTGCCGGAACAGCAACGGCAATATGTGTAAACCAACTGTCTTTTGCAGCGCCGTGCCAATGTTTCACACCCTCAGAAATATTGACAACATCACCAGGTTTAAGTTCTTGTGCCGGTTTTCCCCATTCCTGATAATAACCGCGACCGGAAACGACCAACAAAATCTGCCCGCCCTTATGATGAATATGCCAATTATTGCGACATTTAGGCTCAAAAGTCACATTAGCCATATTAACCCCATCTTTAGTCAGCGGCTGCAAATAGCTTTTGCCTGTAAAATATTGAGCATAAGCAACATTATCTTCCCCAAAACCAAAGAGAACATTTTGTACGCCTGTTTGACCGGCAATATCTAAAATTTCTGCAACTTGTTCATCAGTCAAGCCATTATGTTTTCCGATACTAATGTGGCTGTTTAACTGACTTTCAACACCATTCATTGAAGCCAACATTGCAATTGTTGCCAACTCTCGTGTTTGCCAATCAACATTATCTCTGGCAAAGATATCACCAAACAAATGTGCTTTCAAATATTCATCAATCGCCGGAGCAAACTCAAAGAGAGCGCCCTGTACCGGAGCCCCAACCAACTTGGTTTGATTTTCCGTTCCATAATCAAGACTACTTCCCTGCGGCTTGGCTGATGGCAATTTACCAAGCTCATCTTTATTTCCACGTTCTTCTGTTACTTCCATCAATGTATTAAGCGCATTCAAACTCCGAGGGAAACCACAATAAGCATACGTCTGTACCAAAATCTCTTTAAACTCGTTAACTGTGACACCATTATCCAATCCGTTAATTAACGCCTGACGCAAACCTGACTGATCACCGCGAGCCGCATAAGATGCCGCCGTAACAATAGACTTCTGCTTTGCGTTCAAAATCTCTTCTGCCATAACATTTCCTCCTGCAAACATCATCATTCCTACCATCATTGACATTAATATTTTCTTACTCAAAACAATACTCCATAAACTAATGAACAGTCACTAATTTAGAGCACATAACATCAAAAGTCAAACAGACTGGTAAACTTATTTATGGAGTTTTTGCTTTGCAGACATCAACAAAATCGCATTTGGCGGAAGAACAACCTTATCCCAAGCATCTTCTCTGGCGGTGAGTAATTCAGGGTGAGATTTTATCGTCAAAGCATTAGGATCTGCAGGAAGAACACGCATAATCGGAATAAGCTCCATACCATTATGCTGAAACGATGGAGCCCCTTCAATCAAAGTATAACCGCAT
>CAYLIN010000073.1:0-6936 GCA_964383725.1 uncultured Azospirillaceae bacterium
TCTTATCCACCGACGAAGAAAAAGGCAGCAAAGGAACGGAAGCTTTCTTAAAAGCACATCCGCAAATTGCTGCAAAAATCGTTCTGGATAATGACGTAGGCGGGGACATCTTAAAGATTGTCAGCAAATGTAAAAACCCGATTTTCGTTAAAATTATATCACACGGTTTGGAAGCTCACGGATCTACGCCTTGGGACGGAATCGATGCTAATGAAAATATGCTTCGTGTTTTGAGCAATATTCGCAAATTTTATCCTTATTTCTCAAAAAACGGCGTCAATCCTGAAGACAAATGGGTAGATACCGTGCATTTTGCCAAAATTTGCGGTGGTGATGTTTCCAATATCATCAGCAACTATTGTGAAACATTGTGCGATTTCCGCTTGGTCGAAACATCAAGTGTTGAAGATTTGCAAAAGAATCTGGATAAATGTATGATCGATGGTGTTACTTATAAAATTGTATCATCCAGCACACCTGTTGTGATGGATGAGGATAATCCGTACATTTTAGATTATAAGCATTTTGCAGAAACGATTTTGGGTAAAACGCTGGAATTTGAACATATTGGCGGCGCGACAGATTCTCGTGAATTTGCGGTTAAAGGTTCAACAGTCATTATGCACTCGGGAACCGGTGACGGCATGCATGCTTCCGGCGAATTTGTGGATGTTGATTCAGTCTTAAAAATCGCTGACATCCAGATCAGATTTTTAGAAAAACTGGCCGCAGAAAAGAAGTAAATACTTGCTTTTTTTAGAAAGCACCGCTATAAAAAATTTGTTGCGTCGGCGTAGCTCATCAGGATAGAGCAACAGTTTCCTAAACTGTGGGTAGTGGGTTCGAGTCCCGCCGCTGACGCCATTTTTTATATTATACACCTTTGGGGCGGAACTCGAACCAAGGTTCGCTCTGGCTCATAAGCTCATTTCTTTCGCTAACTCGCTGCGGTCTCTCCTTTTGGGTGCCCTTAATGCAAGAAACCCCTCATCCAAAAGATGAAGGGGCTTCTTTTCTCATTTTTTTCTTTTCTTCTCTATCTGATAATCTATACTTTTAAACAAGTACACAGAAAGAGTTGAACACAGTACAAATAAAAAAATTGTCATTAACAAAACTTCCGGATAGCTTTGACTGGCTTTGAGGGACTTTTCATTCAGCTGATAACTACTGAAAACACCGCCTAAATGTTCGGCATTTTTTAAAACATATGCGTTGATGTTTTGTCCCACTTTAACATCAGTATGTGTGGACATATCATTCAGATGAGCATATGGTATGGCAAAATAATCATTAATTTTGACATACTCCGGCGTTATTTCTGTAATTGTGCCACTTTCAACCTGATATAAATGTGCTCCAGGGTTACCTATGGCTATACAGGTTAAACAACATATACTTATACACATTATACATGCAAACACACCTGTTTTAAAACCTGTCAGCCACCGATGAATATCACTTAACATGATGCCCAAGACAATGAAAATCAGTAAAAAAAAGTACCAATTGTCAGCCATGTTTCGCCAGTAAAGTGATGTTACCGTCTGATTGATGTTTTTTGCATCGTCCACATTATAGCCCGAAGCTAAAAATACGCCGTCATGCCGATAGATGTTAACCTCGTCACCTATGGTGATTTTATCTGTATAGCCCAGCGCCCAAAGAGAGAGGCCGTCCACGCCCGCAGGATCAATAAACCATTTGGCTTTTTTGTTGCTTAAAGAAGAGCGTATGGTTACGCTTCCTTCCTCATGATCGTTGGTGATGACATAGCCTTTATCCACCAGTTCGTAGTCTGCATGCACTATCCGAGAGCATGAAACAGAGGTTATTAGCAATACAGCTAATAAACATAGTCGTGTAATTGTTTTCATAATGATATTTGTTTATAATAATTTGAAATTATGTTCATAACTTAGCATTAAGCCATTTAAAATGCAAGAAAAATCCCCGACAATATATCGGGGATTTTGTTGTTGGTTTTTAACGAGAAGAAGCCTCTTTTCGTATTTTTCCTACAGAAGTCTTCGTCGAATCATAGTTTTTGCTACTAACTTCTGCCCTTAATTGTCCATCGTTTGACAAGCATTTTGCCATATGTTGACGGAAACCTGTTAAGGTGACATCTGCGGTGCCTCGTTCTCCTTGAGGAAGCTTCCACATCACTTCGCGAGCTTTATTGATGTCATCTTTATATTTATCACTCAATCCCTGATTGCTTTCTGCAAGTGGTTCCTTTGCCGTTCCAATCATGGTTTCAAACGTATCCATACGCTGTTGCATATATGCTGCCATATCTGCAGGCGGCGTGCTTTCTTGCTGCCACTCGTTTTGAACTAATTGTTTATAACGGGCTCTCTCTGCCTCACTGGGCTTGATACCATGAACAATTTGATATTCCTTATCCAACATCTCATTCAGCGTTGTTTGAGGGGTTTCTTGAAGCGGCATTGATGTTTTCTTTTCAGAATCCGGTTCTTTCTTTTCATTCGGTATGGGAGGTACCGGCGGAAGCGGCGCATTTTGCGTTGCTTCTTTCTTTTTATTTTTAAACAGTCTGTCAGCAAGTCCGCCTAGCTGTTTTTGAAGTTTACGTCCTGCATCTCTTACAGGTTCCCAGTAACCTAAGCCCCAAATTTTATTTCCCGGGATGGTTTTCTGTTCTGACATACTTGCTTGACCAGGTTCTGCTGCATGAGGATTGATATCATATCCTGCATCGGCATTAGCATTATAGGATTGAACAGGATGAGCTTCCGGTCCGGTACCAAACAAGGTAATTTTTCCCATATCGTTGGTTGTCGGATCGATCTGACCTCCTATAGCGTTTTCTGTTTTAATTAACATTTCGGCAAATCCTTGAGGATTGTCTATTTTTCCAGTGGAAACAGCTTGTTGAATTGCTTCTACATAATTAACGTGCGTTCCATCAGGATTATTATACCCCAAAACGGTTCCTATAGATTGTCCGGCGAATTCTCCCGTTTGAATGGTTGCATTCGGATCAGGAGCTAAATATAAAAGCTGGGTTGCTTTATATGCCAGCATTTCAGTATTAGGAACAAGATTTCCATCTCCCGTATCGGTATAGAAAATTTTGTTATCACCAATTGCTTGAGTAATACTTGCTTTTAAGTTAGTCATTGCATCAGAAGATACCATATTAGGATTTCCTGGATCTTGTAAATCTTTAGCAACGTGATATTTTTCTAAAAATTCACTCCAACGCGGGTCACTGTTTCGTCCTTCTGCCCAAGAATGTTCATCCGAAGTATAATCATGGGTTGTATATCCTTCTTTATCAGGAGTTGTTCCTATTCTTTCTGCTTCTGTCTTTGTCGGCGGAGTCATTCCCAATAGAGAACCCAAATAGCTTCCGGTTAAAGCTCCTGCAGCCATTGCGCTTACACGTTTGAGCGTTTGTTTTGCTGCTTCTTTTTTGCTTACGCCTGTTTCTCTTGCGCTATTATATGTTGAATATCCCATCACTCCAAGAGCAGCAACACCGGCAATAGCAGCTAACTCCGGCTGTCCTGTTACTAAAAACGCTCCGGCGGTAAAGCCAATTGCAGAAGCTATATTTTGAGAACGATACGGTTTGCGAACAAGGAAATTTCCAAAAGATGCTTTTTCGCCTTTGGCTTTCATATCCTTTTTGTAATTTTTATAATTTAATATCATTCCTGTTGCTGTTAAACCGACTGCAGCAACACCTGCACTCGCGGATAAAGACCATGCGCTCCATCCTGTTGTGGCTGAAAGGGCAGCACTTCCTTTGAAAACCCCGAAAGAAACAGCTTTTGATGCTAAAGATGAAGCTGTCGTGTAGGCGAATGTTTTCCACCATTTTACTTTTCGCTTATCATTTTCAGAAAATCTTTCTCGTTTTCTATCATCAAATTTTGAAATAGGCTCATAAAGTTTTCCTAACAATGGACTATCATTAAGAGTTTTTGCGCCTACTCGGTTAATACACGCTATCGTATTATTAACAGAAGACTGAATGCTTGCTTTATAAGCTTCATCCGATATATCTAACGGTCTGTCTGCATTCGATAACTTCGCAAAAAATTCTTGTTGATACTTAGGATCTGTAAATTTATCTTTTTCCTCCGCAATACCATTTAATGTATCTTGAACATTGCTTAAAGAAAAGATTTGAATTTTTAATTGATCTTGCAAATCACGTTGCAGGTCTTCTGCTGATACGTTGTCTTTATCAGCCAAGTGTTGAATTAAGGTGTTATTTTTTGCAAAAGTTACAAAATCTGCCAATCGGCTATTTGGCACAATTCTAGCCCCAGGAACCCATTGACTGATAATTGTTCCCTGCACATTACAGAATCTCGGATATTCACTACCTGTTTCTGTTTTGAAATGAACGTTATTTAACCATTTATAGGTTTCCTCATCAAGTTCAATATTATCTAGCTGTTTAGACAATCGTTCTTGGTTATCAGACATACGAGATAAATCATCCGCAGATATTCCATCTAAATTCCACGTTTTATCGTATATTCCGATATCATTATCAAGTTTTCCCCGAACGACATCTATTTTACCTTTGAGGCTATCATCGGCATCTGGCTGACGAGCATCTAACATATCAATATAGCCGTCATAAATGTCCGCTATATTGGTATGATCATCAAAACTGTACATATCTAATGCCAGTGTTTGAGTTCCTTGATAATATTCGTCAATCAAATGGTCTATTTGTTTTGTTACTCTGCCTAATTGTTCTTCTTCCGTTTGCGTATTTGCATTTTCATTCTGTTTTTTAGTCGCTTCAATACTTTCTTTTAATTCATTGTATTTTTGAGCTAAAAGCTGAGGACGTAATTGTTCAAGAATTTCATTATTATCCAACATTAATGTTGTTAATCTTTTTTGAAATTCTATTTTTTCTTTATCTGTCAGAGAACGTTTTTTATCAAGAGCTTCTATCGCATGAGCCGGTGTTTGTAATCCCGCATCATATAACGCCTGATCGATAATGTTCATATCCAACAAAACTTTAAGTTTCAATTTGTCTTCTAAGAACGCATTTTCATCAGAATTACGGCTCCGTTTACGATAAACATCATCGTTTTCTTCTTCAATCGGATTTTCAATAACAGGTGGATGAGGCGTTATTTTATCTCCATTATCATCTCCGCCATGCACATCTTCAACCGGCTTTTCATGAATCTCTTCATTGCCCTTTTCCGGAGCATCAATAACAATCGTGTCATTTATTGGTTGAGGCGCAGGTGTTGCCTCACCACCAACAACTTCAATTGTCATTTTTCTTGTGAAGTATGGTTCTCTAACACCATTTGAGGTCGGATTAACCGGATCATCATAACCATAAACATTCTTAGCAATAAAATCACCGATCTTAACATCCGCTTCATTTTGAATGATGTTATTCAAAGAATATTTAGTGTCTGTATATTTTCTGGCTTCTGACAACATATAAAGAGCCAAAAGTCTATCACGAGCAAAAGTACTATCTTCACCATTGATTTTATTTTCAAAATTTCTAAATCCTGCGGTTTCTAAACGTCTATCGCGTTCTTCTGCCGGCATATTTTGAACATTATTATAGATTTCTTGAAAATCTGTACTTGCAAAAGAATCTAAAACATCCTGATTGGATAATTCACCTTGTGACTGTTTAATGGCCAAAACCATTCTCTTCAAACGGTCTGCATCTAAATTATGGTTGGCGGCATTAATATTATCAAGTTGTGTCATTAATTCTGCTACAGTATGGTTAGCACCGGCTTCACGGTTATCCGTTACAACCATAAGCATGTTCGGAACATCTCGTTCTTCTGTATGTGTTTGAACAGGCTGGGGTTCCGGAATATATTTTTCAATATGTTTTTGCGTAACCGGCCATTCTTGGGCGCTTTCAAAACCAAATGTTCTGGCAACATTTTCTGCAATCTCGACATCTCTGGTGTCTTTAATCAGGTCGTTTAATGTTGTTAAACCTTCGTGATTCGGTGTTGTATAGGCCTTATGAACGGCTTCCAGTATTGCACGTTCTTTATCATCCAAATTAGGCGATTGAAGTTGTTCTGCCAAACTGTCTGCAATAGCTCTGTTATTGAAACCGGTATGAGTTAAAACATGAACCAAATTCGGGATTTCTTGCAATTCTTCTTCGTTTTTCTTTTCCCCTTCATCATTTTTCGGTTCATCAATAGTGAGCTCTTCATTTTCTTGCTTTTCCTCTGTTACTGCAACGCGCTTTCCTCTCCAGAACTCCATCAAGTATTGATCTATTGCAGAAGCCTCATCTCGTTCCGTTGGATTCATTCTTCTGATGTAATCTAAGACATCTTCCTTGCCTTTATATTGTTCTCTTAGAGTATCTCTTTCTTCTTCTGTTAAATCTAAATACTCTAAATCACCTTCTTTATCTTCTAAAAGCTGGGTTTCTTGCTTTTGCTCATCTTGTTTATCATTGTCTTTTGTTTCTTGGTTGCCGTTTTCATACGCGGTTCTGGCTGCCTCTAACATTGCTAAGGCTCTGTCATAAACATCTTTTAAATTAACATCATTATTTTGGCCACCCAAAGATGTCGTATAACCACCAACCATATCTTCTATAAACTTTTTGGTCGTTTCATAGGCTTCCGGCGTGTTATATGTATCTTCTGCTAAAACCCATTCACCATTGACAACACTATTTAATGTATCATGCCCGTCTTTTTGGAGGTTTTCAAAATATTCATCAAGAGCGGAGTCATTTGTACTATCTGTTGTTGTTTCAAGAGCACCCAAATATTGCTTTATTTCTTCCAGTGTTAACTCTGGTTTATTGTTTTGATTTTCTCTATCGGCAAACCGTTTTTCCCATTTAGCTTGATTACCCGCAATTTCCAAGAAATCATCAATTCCTATCCTATCGCTCCCTGCTGCACGACGCTCTTCCAAAAA
>CAYLIN010000074.1:0-6920 GCA_964383725.1 uncultured Azospirillaceae bacterium
GTGATGAAGATGACTAAATAAAAGAAAGCCCCTCAAACGAGGGGCTTTTGCTTACGTGATTGCTTCAATTAATCCTCATCACATGACGAATTAATATTATTTTCCAGCTGTTCCAAATCTTGCTCATCAATTTCGGTCGCTTCAAAACTGTATTTTTCATTAAACCAATTGCCTAAATCAATATCAGCACAGCGTTTTGAACAAAAAGGCTTATACTTTGTATCAACAACTTCGGTTTTACAAATAGGACACTTCATTTTTTTTCCTTATTTTTCCACGCGTCCGGTTCCGCAACAAGAGGTGCATTCCTCGGTCAAGACATCACGCAAAGTTGGTTTGCGGCGCATACGCACAATCTCAACATTTCCGCCGCGACTTAATCCGAAACAGGTGGTTTTAATATGATCTTTACACAATTCTTGTTGCAGAAAATCAATAACATTTTTCAAATATCGATAATCAGAAACACCGGCAAAATCAATAATAATTTTTCCTGATAAATTGCGTAATCTGATTTGTTTTACGATTTCTGTAGCGGCTTCCATGTTCAAACGGCTCAAGTTTCCTTTTCCGTTATCATCTCCACTGTCTACATCAATAGCCACACAAGCTTTTGTTTCTTCAATAGAGATTCGCCCGCCGCTTTTAAGTTTGACTTCTTTTTGCAAAGCCTCACTGATGGCTTCATCTATTCCGTTTTCTTTGAATGGGGCTGATTGGAGCTCTACATCAAAGGCATCTCCAAAGGTTTTTAGAATACGTTCTTGATCGTTTCTTGTGTTGACAATAATCTTTTGAACAGTTTCTTTATTGCGATGAATATATTCCGGTAAAATATCGCTTTTAGCTAACAACAAGGTTGGAGCGCTGGCTGTTTTTGCCGTTTGCATAATATTTTCATAGCTTTGACGAAGTTGTTCCATCTCTGTAACAATTTCTTCCGGTGAGGCATTAACGGCAGACGTGCGCAAAATCCAGCCTTCTTGTCCGGTCGTGTTTTCTCTAACCAATTCAACACAATCTTCAGCTTTGATTTTGTCGGTGATTTTTGATGAAACCTCTATTGTCATACGATACGGACAATAAACAACATTTAGTCCGGCCAACTGCAAATTTCTGACCAAGCGAGCTCCTTTTTCTGCTCGCTGTTCTTGTGCAACCTGAACAACAAGACTTTGTCCTTCACAGGCGTTGAGTTCATCAAGATCTCTTTCTTCACAGTTTATAAAAGCGTCACGAGTATCATTAATGTCTACAAAAAAACCTGTTTTTCCGTTAGCCAATTCAATTTTGCGTGTTAATTTTCCGAGATAAACATTTCCTTCGGCGGCATTTGTCCGGCGCTCAAACTCCAATTCGCAAAGAACACCATTGTCAAAACCGGCCAATTGCGCACCGGAAGATGTTTTTTGGTAAACAATCTTATCAATACTCACAATAACCTCCTAATGAATTCCTGCAGAATTAAGCATATTTTTGGTGTCATACAACGGTAAGCCGATAACACCGGATGTTGAACCGATAATTTTACGAATAAAGGCTTCCATTACCCCTTCAGAACGATAGCCGCTACAACCAATCCAATCATGTCCGGCAACATAATCTTTGATTTCTTTTTCAGACAAATGTTTCATCTGTATTTTAGTTGTGTTTAAGCGAAGAGATAAACTGCCGTTACGGCTGATAACACAAACAGCACTTAGCACGCGGTGTGTTTTTCCAGACAACAGGCGCATAACATTTTCTTGTTCTTCATCAGAA
This sequence comes from uncultured Azospirillaceae bacterium, assembly GCA_964383725.1. Lineage (GTDB taxonomy): Bacteria > Pseudomonadota > Alphaproteobacteria > RF32 > CAG-239 > CAZU01. The sequence continues at coordinate 1,762 of CAYLIN010000074.1, forward strand.
TGAGCTTTTTGCAAGATTTTTGTTCCGACGACCACAACCGTGTCACAAGCCAACACAATCTCGCCCGGATGTTTTTGTGCAACATGAAGCGCCTTTTCTTTTGCCATCCGTTTAACATAAGCTGACGGCTTTTCCCCTTTGCGAGGGGTTTCATCAATATCTGCCGGTTCTATCACTTTAGGCGTATAGCCCAATTGTTCCAACAGCCTTTTTCGTTGCGGCGAACCGGAGGCCAAAATAAAATCCTTTTCAGCCATAAACACCTCAAAGATAAAATATTAAAATCTACGCTTCGTCGTCGTAAGTTTTTTCCATACGTTCATGGCGTTCTTGAGCTTCAATAGACAAGGTTGCCACCGGACGAACATCTAAACGTTCAATACCGATAGGTTCACCGGTTTCTTCACAATAACCGTAAACACCTTCTTCGATTCTTTTCAAAGCATCGTCAATTTTAGAAATCAGCTTACGAGCACGATCACGAGTTCTCAGCTCTAAGGCTTTATCCGATTCTAAAGACGCACGATCAATTTGATCCGGCTGATTCAAACCGCCTTGACGTAATTCTTCAAGAGTATCTTTTGATTGACCCAGTAATGATTTTTTCCAATCCAAAAGCTTCTGGCGAAAATATTCCAGTTGCATATCGTTCATATACTCTTCATCAGCAGAAGGTCTATAATCTGGAGGAAGAATAATCGCTTTATCCATTTTGGTGCTCCTTAAATCAAAATAAGCTTACATATAGCAAGAAAAATAGCTAATTCAAGCACGTACTGCAAGCAAAAAAAGCTATTTATCATATACCTATCAACAAAAAGGAATTTATTTCATCAGTTTTGCTAATTCCACTTCGACACGCAATTCGATTTCTGCAATGATTTCTTTAAGGCGTTCATCATTTGTTTCAAATTGTTTTTCCTTAATCGTACGTGAGATTTCTATTAGTTTGTCTGTGGTGATATAGCCCAATAACAGACCATCACGAATATCTTCCAGCTTATCAATCAGCTGATTTCCTCTTTTAACGAGTTTTTTGCGAATTTCGCGTTCTTCTTCATCATTAATCATTTGAGTTGCAAAAATCGCATCGGCCACGGAAATATTGCCCATGCCGTTAACCTGCTGTTGTTTCGCAGACATTGTTTCGTTCAAAAACGAAGAAAAACTTGGTCCGCCGGTTGTTTTTTTAACGTTTTTGGTGCCGTTTAGCTCATTGGTTTTATTAATGTCGTTAATTTTAATCAAAAAATATTCCTTTTATTGAAACAGCCAAATCATATTAAAATTACTTTTGCTTGTATTGGCATTTTTTGCGGCAAAATATTGAGTAATTTTAGCTGCGGTTACAGGGAAAGGGTGGGTTTTTTTGAGTTTATTTGGAGTGTCTGAGAGTTCTTTTAGCTCTTTTTCGACAGAGATAGCGCCGAATGCTTCAACAATTGTAGTCATATTTGAATCTGGTGCGTCAGATACCTCAAGCTTTCCGGAAACTTCATTTTTACTGTTTTTCAGTTGCTTCAATATATTCGGCAAGGCAAACGTAATGCCGCTATCACCACTTTCATCTTGATAGATAGAAAGCGAAAGCAAATCGGATGTTCCGCCATTGGACCAAGTAAGTTGAGCTAATTCCAAACAAGCTCTAAACGTCAAACCTTTGAATTCAACTTGAAAGAAATCACCATCTGCTCCGACCGCACTAATCAGCACTTCGCCTCCCAGTCGATGAAACAAAGATTTTCCACCGGTCATGTTAGAAACATACATTTGAGAAGGAACAATTTTTTCTTCAGCCATATTTTGCACTGTCATATCGGCCAGTTTTGCATAATTTCCATCAGCAGAGAAACGATTTTTGACACCATTATAAATATCTTTAATCTCATTGGCGACAGAATACTGCTTAAACATTGTAAACAGGTTGCCTATAAGCTTCATTCCGGAAATGCCAAGCACCCCGACAATACAAAGAACAGCTAAAGCTTCCATCATTGTACTGCCTTTATTGTTTGTTTTGTTTAACATTTTTTGATCTCCTTTTAAAAGAGTATCACTAAAAGTTTCACGAAACAATATTTTTTGTAATATAAATTTACTTTCTTTTTATAATTTATAGTCTATAGTACTAAGTGTATAGATATTTTTATCAGTATATATCTATTCATAAGTTTAAACTTGAAAAAGGAATTTATACATGAAAAGAACTATTGCTTTGATGGCTGCTGCTTCTGCTCTTGCATTCACAGCTTCTGCTAACGCTTATGATTTTACTCCTTATGTTGCTGCTGACTACACATACACAGATGCACAGCATACTGCTGAAGTTAACGGCGGTAAAGTCGCTGTTGGTACAGATTACAACAAATACTTCGGAACAGAAGTTTTCTATCAACGCACAGGTTCTGACCGCGTTCACTCTGAAGGCGAAATAGAAGAATATTCTTTGCAGTCTTATGGTTTGGATGTTTACGGTTACCTGCCTTTAGGTTGTGAACAAAAAGTTTCTTTGATCGGTACAGCCGGTTTCGCTTTCGAAGATGTTAAATATAAAGATGATGATAAAACACGTGGTACAGAACATGGTGTAGGTTACCGTTTGGGTGCCGGTGCTCAGTACAATGTTAACGAAGCTTTGGCTGTTCGCGCTCTGTATCGTTACACATTCACTGACAAATTGGGTGAATTCAACAACGATCACGCAAATGAATTTTCAGTTGGTGTTAAATACGCTTTCTAATCATTCTTTGATACGAAAAAAGGAAGGGAAGTTCCCTTCCTTTTTTTTTTGCAAAAAAAATCTGGTCAAAAAAATTTCTGTGAACTATATTAAAATCAACAACAATATTTTAAGGATTAAATCAGATGAAAAAAGTACTTTTATTTGCGTTTAGCTTAGTTATCTTAGCTGCCTGCTCTCCTAAAGAAGAAACTCAATCTCCGGTTCCTCAACCCCAAATTGACGCTGATATAAGCGAAACAGTTTATTCATTTGACTTAAACACCTTAACAGCCGGCTGCAACGAAAATAGTGAAATTGTTTGTGCTATCAATACTAGCATTAAATGCACCATCAATCCGCAATTTGCTGATTGTGCTGAAGCAAAAGATATTATGCCGAAATTTATCTTCATGGATGATGAAAATCTCCAGCGACCGACATCTCAATCTTATAAAATCACAAAAATTAAACCTTTATCTGACGGAAATATAGAGGTTTACACTCAAAGCACCTGCAACGGCAATTGGTTTGGTCTGTGCAACGGTAATATCATTTATATTATGAACAATGCAAAAGGAAAATGGATTGTTAAAGAAATCTACGCTATAGAATCTTAATCTTCATTCAAAACATCATACAAAGCCTTATCAAACTTTGCCTTTTTCGGATAAGATTGATGAGGCTTTTTTTGAACCACTATTCGTTCATTTGTTGTCATTTTTTGCAAATCTGCCGCCAATTGTTTATTTTCTGGAAGTTTCCCTGTCTGACTGATATGCTGTAAATCACGAATATAATCATCATATTTTTTTTGATAATCAGCACCGCCGCTTTTTACCAAACTGTCAACCGAAACGGTTTTAACTTCTATTTCTTCAGTTGTCATTTTGCGAGCCGGCTCAGGTTTTGCTGATTTAATAGTCTCTTTCTGCCCTTCATAATAATGCGGCATTGGCAATTTTTCTGGTTGAGGCAACGCGTGCGCCGGAATAAAAATATCTGGCTCCAATTGTTTACGAACATATTTTCCTTCGGCAGCTATGACATTTCCGAATAAAACCATCAGTAATAAAGTCAAAAATCTCATATCTTCTCCGTGTAACCATAATTTAACCAATCACATGTAAACTATATTACATGAAAAAGCTTTTTTTTATATTAACAAATCTTTTCGCTGTCTGTGCTTTAATAAAACAGGCTCATGCTTTTGACTGTGCGCAGATAACAACCTTACCGTCTATTGAACTGTCCACTTCATACGGAACATTAAAATACGATTTTTCTAAAAATACCCAGCAAATAACCAATATTGCTTCCGAATATGGTATCGCAGAAAAAGGCCTGTTTGCTTCAGGTTTGGCAACCGTAAATGTTTCTTGGGAAATAGCCGTCAATACAATAGGAAAAGTTTATGATAAATACGATATCTGCATTATTCCAACCAGTCTGAAAGTATTTATCGGCTTTTCAGACCCGACAATTTACGTTTCTAACGAAATAACTAAAGATTCATGTGAATACAACGTTGTTGTGCGTCACGAACAAACTCACCAACAAATCAATAAAGCAGCTCTGGACTACTTTTTACCCCTGTTTCAAAATGCTTTGAAAGAAATATCAAAAACTATCCGTCCCGAACATGTTTCTGTTTTAACGGACATTGATAACGGCACAACCAGATTAACCCAAAGATACAACAGCAAACTTGCACCGTTAATTGAGGTATTCAAAGAAGAACTGCTCGCTGAACAAGGCAAACTGGATAACCATAAAAACTATAATTTTGAACAAAATATCTGTAAAAAAACAGATGAAAACTAAGCTTTTTTACCAATAACATCGTCCAAAAAGCTCTCTGCCCCTTTATATGCATAATCAATAAAAGGCATTCCTTTGGCTGAGTTATTTTTGTAATAGATACGCACTGTTGTCATACCGACTTCTTTTGCGTATTCCAAATTAGAATAACTATCGTCAACAAATACACAATCTTCCGGTTTAACCCCTATTTTTTCACAATAGCGAAGATAAACATCGGAATTTTCATTTTTCTTAAAAACACCAAAATCTTCTACCGAATAAAAACGATCTTTAAAAAAGTCATACAAACCGATGTGTTTCAATATTTTTTCAGAAGCATAACGATCACTAGCTGTAAAAATGTACTGTTCAGCCGGAACTTTTTCAATTTTTTTCAACAAATTAGGATAAGCAGTTATTTTTTCAACAGGTTTTCTTTTGTGATAAGCATAAAATAAATCTGCCGGATTAACCCCATAATCACGATAAAAAATTTCTCCGCCATTGCGATAAATTGAATAAGATTCTCTCACTTTCGCAGTAGCTTCATCAATATCCATAGGAACTTTCAAATCCTCCACCAAAGCCTGAGCCATAGTATAATCAAGCAAATCACCCCATTCTGGTGTCCGCAGAT
>CAYLIN010000075.1:0-6920 GCA_964383725.1 uncultured Azospirillaceae bacterium
TTTCCACCAATCCGACAATACCGATAACATTCACCGGCGCCTTTTGCAAAGCCAACGCCTTCAAACTGGAAACAACAACGGCTGCTCCGGTCATATCGCGTTTCATATCCCCCATGCCGGCACCCGGTTTCAAAGAAATACCACCACTGTCAAAAGTCACACCTTTTCCAACCAAGCCACAGTCAAATTCAGCTTGATCAGGTTTTCCTCGCCATTGAATAACAGCTACTCTGGGCTCATTGCAAGAACCTTGAGCAACGGACAATAACATTCCGAATTCTTTTTCTTGCAAAGCCTTTTTATCCAAAATATCAATATCCAATCCCAGATAGGACAAGCGTTGAATATCATCGGCAAAAACTTCCGGCGTCAGATAATTTGCCGGCTCATTACACAAATCACGCGCATAGCGAACAGAATTCCCCAAAGCAGCAAAACGACGATAACTTTCATTCACAGCTTCCGGATTTTTTACCTTAAAAATAACTTGTTCCAAACTCGGATAATCTTCTTGCTTTTTCTTAGTAAAATACTTGTCAAAGCGATATGAACCGATTGTTAAACCAAAAGCGATATTATGAGCAATCTCTTCCAAGCTTAATTTACATCCTTTAATTTCTTCAACATAATAACAAGCAACAGCATCTTTGAACAACTTTTTAGCCAAAGAACCACCCAATTTTTGTAAAGAAACCGCATTCGGCTTTTCACCTAAACCGGCCACAATGATTTTTCCGCTTGCCCCAAAGACTTCAACAAAACTACCGAATTTTCCCTTAAAGTCTGACTGCTGTACTGCTTTTTTAACTAACACTGCTTCATTATCATTCAGTGCTTTTGAAGATACTTTGACATTTTCAGCAACCCCGATAATTTTAACAGCTTTAGAACCGATTCGCCCATCTGTAAAAACAATCTCAAGCATTTATTTATCCTCTCAATTTTTCGAAACTTCTAATAATATAACGCCTATTTTACAAAAAGCATAAATTTTCTTGAATTTCTCCACAAAGGTGATAATAAGAAAGGCATAAAAAACAAAGGATTGACAATGACAAACATTTTCGCACCCACAGCAGAAAACTTAGCCCGTGCCGCTGAAACCATAAAAAACGGCGGTTTAGTAGCCTTTCCAACCGACACTGTTTACGGATTGGGCGCTAATGTCTATCTGCCTGATGCTGTCGCCGGTATCTTTGCCGCTAAACAACGCCCTTTGTTTAACCCGTTAATTTCTCACATTGCTGACATTGATTTTCTGCCGGAATACGCTCAAACCGACCAACGTGTCATGGATTTGGCAAAACATTTCTGGCCCGGTCCTCTGACTTTTGTCCTCAAACGCAAAGATAGTAATCACCAACTCGATTTAGTCTGCTCCGGTTTACCGGCAATTGCCGTCCGCATGCCTAATCACCCTCTGGCTCTTGAGCTCATCAAAAGTTCCGGCGTTCCGATTGCAGCTCCGTCAGCCAACAAGTTTAAAAGCATTTCACCAACAACCGCTCAGCATGTCCACGATAGTTTAGGTGACCGCGTTGACATGATTTTAGATGGCGGCCCCTGCGCTATCGGTGTTGAAACCACTATTATCGATTTAACCACCAAAGAAATTGTCATGTTGCGAGCCGGCGGTTTAGCTAAGGAAAGTATTGAAGATTTTACCGGAGAAAAAGTCATCATTTCCCATGGTAGTCCTGATAAACCATCTGCTCCCGGACAACTCCTCAAACACTATGCGCCGTCAATGCCCATGCGTATTAACGTTCAAGAGGAAGATGTTCTCCCCGATGAATTTTTTATTGGCTTCGGCAAAGTCAAAAATGCACAGCTGAATTTAAGCCCTTCAGAAAACTTACGAGAAGCAGCTGCAAATCTTTTCGCTTTTATGAGATTAGCAGAAACACACAAGGAATATAAAAGCATCGCCATGTCACCCATTCCAGAAACCGGCCTTGGCTTAGCCATTAACGACCGCATCCGTCGTGCTTCTTTCAAAGAATAAATTGCCAAAAGAGGGTTGACTTACATCGTCAAAAAGAGTAGAATTCTTATACAAAATAACAAGTAACAAATAATTAAAAAATTATAGTCATGGAAACGATTATAAACTTTGTTGGAAACAGCCTTGCTGTTTTGAGTTTATCTTTCTTGTTCTTTCTGGGTATCCGCGGTATCGTCAAGAACCTCAAGCCCAAGAACTAATTATCAAAAACCCGAAAAGATCCTCAACATCTTTTCGGGTTTTATCTCTCTAACTTATTCCACAACAATATCTTTTTTAGGGGCAGCCCTATAATCATCAACGGCATTTTCAACTGCATTACCAGTATCTTTAACCATTTGCTGTGCCCCATCATTCACTTGCTCAACAACAGAGCCTACCGTCGTCGTTTTATTAATATCGCCATCGTAAATGCCTTTTCCGACCAAATAAATAATAACAATCAAAACCAAATAAAAAACATATTTCAAAAACGTACCCATGACATGCCTCCATAAATAGTCATAACTATCAATAGAGATAATCATATTTTTTCGTCTTTCAAGAAAACAGTTAAATATAAAAAAAGCACCTCAGATGAGGTGCTTTTTCATCAAAACCGATTATTCGGCCAACGGATCGACATCTGTTTCCGTTTTAGCCTCAGGAGCATCAGCCGGAACTAAACTTTGTAATGTTCCGATAGCTTTTTTACGTTTCAGTTTATTAACAAACTTCATTGAACGCTGGGCATCCCACTTCTTTTTGCCTTCTTCCCGCTGGAAGATAGTCTGATAAACTTCAATTGCCTGATCAAACTCGGATAACTTGGTCAAACAACTTGCCAAACCATCATATAACTTATGATGATAACGATTGCCGATAATAGTCTGAGCTTTTTTGTAGCATTTCAGTGCATCGTTAAATTTCATCATCTTTTGATAAACAAAACCGATACTGATCCATGCTTGAATTTCGCGGCTATCAATATTCAAAATTTTAGTAAAACACTTAATTGCAGAATTATTGTCCCCCATCAACTGATAGGTAACACCGACCCCGTTCCAAGCCTTAATATTATTTTTATCTGCGGATAAAACTTTTTTAAAGAAAGCAATTGCACGATCATATTGCTTCAATTTTTGCAATGTAACAGCAACGCTTAAAAGAGTTTGAGCATGCTTATTATCAATTTTCATTGCTTCTTCTAACACATCCAACGCTTCTTTATAAGAAAACATGTGTTGCAAAGCAATTGCCTTACCATTCAAAGCTTCCAGAGAAGTTTTATCAATAGCTACAGCTTCGTTAAAACACAGTATCGCGTCTTTATATAAGCCACGCATACTTAATGTCACACCTTTATTATTCAAAACCTCAACAGACATTGGGTTTAATTCAAGAGCCTTATCAAAACATTCCACGGCCTCGGTGTATCGACTTAACTTTTGAAAAGCAAATCCCTTAGAATTCATTGCTTTCCATGAACCGGGTTGCTCAGCAATTGCAGCATCAAATTGTTCAATTGCTTCCTTATACATTCCTTGATCGAGCAGTTCTTGCCCTCTTTTATATGCTGTATTATCGTTAGATTTAACCATATCTCTTCTCTTCACTTATGATAAGTTACAAAATAATTCATTGATAAGCTATCATCACAATCTTATTTTGTCAAGAACATCGATTACAAAATCTTCAAGTTATCCGCAATTTCTGCATCGGTACGAAAAGACAAAAGTTGGCATCCGAATCGCTGACAAAACAAACGTAATTTTTCTCTTTTTTGTGCAAAATAATGCTGATAATCCTTGCGATAAATCTTAGGAGAGCTATCAAAGATCAATCTTTTTCCATTATATTCGGCCAAATATTCTCCGGCCTTAGGCGCATTTTCTTCCAACAAATCATACACATTCAAAAGATGAAGATTTGTTTTGCGAGCCAAAGCTGACAATTGTACAAAATGAGCCTCACTCAAAGAAGTAAAATCACTAATCACAAAAACATCTGCTTGATGACGCACATTTTGTTCCAGCAATTTAAACGACCGCGCCATACCGCCATCAACCACATCCAAACGTTGTAAAGCTCGTTCTGACAAGGCTGATATTTTTTTAAACACAGCCATCATCTGCCCACGATTATTTTGAGGTTTAAAAAACAACGAATTCTGCCCATCAAAAATAACACACCCGAAACGGTCTTTATTTTCCAGAGCCAACCATCCGACTAATGCTGCAATTTTTGAAGCCGTCACACTCTTCAACTCTTTTCTGGTACCAAAAACCATTGGCGCAGATAAATCGAGCCAAACATAAATGGCTCTATCTTTTTCTTCAGCAAACAATTTAGTATACGGTGCTTGTTTACGAGCCGTAACCCGCCAATCTATATCACGCACATCATCGCCAAAAGCATAGGAACGAATTTCTTCAAACTCCATTCCCCTTCCCTTAAAAACAGATTTTACATCTCCGGACTGATGCGAAAAACTTTTTCTCCGATGTCTGGCATGCAAATAGGCCGTATATTTGCGCATGGCAACAAGTTCCTCTACCGACGCAAACAAACCGTTATAATCGTCCTCTTTGTGTTTTTTATCAAACAACCGCCCAAACATCTTCACCTCTTAGGGTAGCGGAACAAGTTTCAACAATTTTTTAATAACATCATCAGTTGTCATTCCTTCGGCCTGGGCCTCAAATGTCAAAATCAAACGATGACGCAAAATATCATAAACAACAGCCTGAATATCATCAGGAGTTACAAAATTCTTCTCATTCAACCACGCGTGGATCTTCGCACAACGATCAAGAGCCAAAGTTGCACGAGGAGAAGCACCGTACATAACAAAACCGGCCATCTTGGCGTCATATTTCTCAGGATGTCTGGTTGCCATAATAAGCTGCACCAAATATTCCTCCACAGCTTCACTCATATGCACTTGTAAAGCCTCTTCTCGCGCCAACAAAACATCATTAATATCCAAACTGACCGCAGAAACCGCTTCTTTTTTACCATTTGCAATTTCCTGCCGAACAAGACGCAAAATTTTCTTTTCAGCTTCCGCATCAGGCTGATCTATTTTAATATACATCAAAAAACGATCCAACTGAGCTTCGGGCAAATTATACGTGCCTTCCTGTTCAATCGGATTTTGTGTCGCTAAAACCATAAATAACTCCGGCAAAGCAAAACGTTTTCCGCCAATACTGACTTGACGCTCCGCCATTGCCTCCAACAGGGCGGACTGAACTTTAGCCGGCGCACGATTTATCTCATCAGCCAAAATTAAATTGGCAAAAATCGGCCCCTTACGAAATTCAAATTTTCCTTCAGAAGCAACATATATTTCACTTCCGGTAATATCGGAAGGTAACAAATCAGGGGTAAACTGTATCCGGTTATATTGAGCCTTGATTGACGAAGCCAATGTCTTAATCGCCTTTGTTTTAGCCAACCCCGGAGCACCTTCCACCAAAGCATTACCATCTGCCAACAAGGTAATAATCAGCTTATTAACCAAATCTTCCTGACCAATAATTTGACTGTCCATATAATTTTTAAGTTTGATAATTTTATCCAAAACCGCTGTCATTCTTTTATCCTTTGCCTTAAAAACCACCGATACGATTCATAAAATCATAATATTCATCCAAGACGGCATTTTTCATCATATCATTCCCCATAAAATCAAACAAATCAATTGCCTGCTTATAATGTGCTTTTGCTCGCTCGAAATCACCTTGCTCTCTGTCAAAAGCCTCTACTCGAGCCAAATAAAGAAGCGATTCGGCTTGAGCATAATGATGAGAAACTTTACTATACAAATATACCGACTTCATCAATGCCTTACGCGCATTGGCAATATCACGAATAATATAACGCAAACACCCGATTGCTGACAAAGCAGAAGCCTCACCAAGCAAATCGCCGTTTTCGCGATATAAATGACGACAACGCTCCAAAACATCATGCGCTTCATCATAATTTTTATGCTTCATTTCGATTCTGGCAATTGCTCTTAACGTTGATGCCTCTTTTAGCCCCGTCCCATCATTTCTAAACAACTCAGCAGCCTTTTTATACGCACCGAGAGCATCTTTTTCACGCCCGTCAATCAAGGCAACATAAGCTTCCTGTTCATAAACATCACCAAGCAAATCGTTATTATCTATCGCCCCAAGAACTTCTTTTGCTTTTTTCAAATAGCCGCGCGCTGCCGCTAACTGACCGCGAGAAGTTTCCAACTGAGCCGATTTAATTAAAACTTCACCATAGGTATTCTGAGCATAATCAGCCTGTTCAATCAAATTTGCAGCCGCTTTCAATGCTTTCTCCGCCGCCTCAAAATTATCCAGACTAAGCTCCAATTCTCCCAGCCGTGATAAAACAAAAGCTTCCCCTTCCCTATCCTCTCTCTCATGATACAAACCGGCAGCTTTTCCATAAGTTTGCCGCGCTTCATCATAACTTCCTGCCCGCCAAAAATCATCAGCTTGCTGAAAAACTTTTGACGCTTCTGTCACAAATTTCCCCTGACTTGTTCTCGGCATAAAAATTCTCCTTTTCAACAGTTCATTTATAATATATATATGGCGTCAGGATAAAAAAAACAAGCAGAAGATTAGCTATGGATGATATATTTGATTTAAACGACAACACCGCCCCTGTTTATGACAACATTTCAAGCCTGATGCCGACCTGTGCATGGCTCGATATTCTTAACCCGGAACAACGGGAAGCTGTCAAAACCACGGAAGGTCCCGTTTTGGTCTTATCTGGTGCCGGAACAGGTAAAACCAAAGTTCTGACCACCAGATTGGCTTATATCCTCCAACAGCATAAAGCCAATCCTTGGGAATGTCTGGTTGTAACCTTTACCAACCGAGCCGCCCGTGAGATGAAAGAACGTGTTGAAGGCCTGATTGGTGCT
>CAYLIN010000076.1:0-6738 GCA_964383725.1 uncultured Azospirillaceae bacterium
CCGGCATCTTGAGCAAAAGCAGGATTAATAAACATGTTTTTCTCCTTTTATATTAACTAAACGCACTATAAAGCAAGTTCTTATGCTTATATAGGGAAATTTAAAGTATTTCACAAGATTTTTTGATTTTCAGAATGTTTGAAAAGAAAAATATTGCTATTTTAATCTTTTCCCGATATGGTTGGACAAAATTTAATTTTTAATTTAATCATTATGGATAAACCGCTTGATCCCGAGTTTTGGAAAAAGAAAAAACTCGAAGAATTAAATGAGCTCGAATGGGAGGCTCTTTGCGATTGTTGTGGTAAATGTTGTTTGTGTAAAGTGACAATGGGGAATGAAGTGTTGTTTCTGAATGTGACTTGTCCAAACCTCAGCTTACCGAGTTGCCGTTGCCATATTTACAATCATCGTGTTAGTAACGAATGTTTGAAGGTGGACTTGCAGCTCGTTCAAAATGAACCTGAAAATTTACCGGATACCTGTGCTTACAAGCTTTTGTCGCAAGGAAAAGATTTGCCGGATTGGCATCCGTTGGTTGCCGGATCTCCTGACAGTGTTGTTCGAATGGGAAAGGGGTTGGAGATCAGCAAACTGATTCCAGGTGATCGTTTACAACGTGGAACTTTGGAATACAACAGACTGCTTTCTGAAACTTTTCCCATCGAGATTGTAAAACTAAAGTAGAAAAAGGTCGCTTTCTAAAGCGGCCTTTTTCTGTGTTTAATGTTCAAGATATTGTTGAGGGTTAACAGCTTTTTTACCGGAGCGAATTTCAAAATGGAGCTGTGGGGTATTAACGCCGCCGGTGCTGCCGACTGTGGCGATTTTTTCCCCTTTTTGTACTTTTTGCCCTTTTTTAACAGTCATCCTGTCATTGTGTGCATAGGCGGTGACCCAGCCGTCAGGATGTTTGATAAGAATAAGGTTACCAAAACCTTTGAGCTCATTTCCAGCATAAGCGACGGTGCCGACGTCAGCAGCTTTTACAGTTGTTCCAAGAGGAGCTTTTATGTTTATGCCGTCATTGGTGCGGCCTTTTCCGATAGTACCGAATTTGGAGATAACGGTTCCCTTGACCGGCCATGCAAATTTTGATGTCCGTTTTTTAGGTGGAGGTGTGTAAGAAGCTGTTTGCGGGGTTTTAGTTGTTGTCGTTTTTTTAGCCCATGGCTTCCAAGAGCTGCTTGTTTTTTTAGGCGGAACGTTGGAAACGTAATTTGTGGCAGTTGGTTTGCTGACAATTGCTCCCGGAAGGGTAAGTTTTTGCCCAATGCGTAGAGCATAAGGAGCGCTGATATTATTTGCTTTGCTCAAAGAGGTCATGTCAATATTGTAACGTTTGGAAATGTTATAAATGGTATCACCTTTCTGAACAATATGATATTTAGCCGTTGGAAGACGTAAACGTTGTCCGATAGACAGTGAATAGGGCGGTCGTAAATTATTTGTTTCAATCATCTCTCTGATGGGGAGATTGTAGCGTCTGGAAATGCTATAAAGCGTGTCGCCTTTGCGAACAATAACATAATCTGGTGTAGAACCGAAAAAAGAGCCGAAGTCATAATTGAACAGCTGAATTTTGTTACCGGCACATCCTCCGGTTAACAATAATAAGGGAAAAACCCACAATATCAGCTTGCGGCGTAACATATATAACGACCCTTAGGTTAAAACTATAGTTAATTTTAACCTAGCACTGACAGATTAATTTTTTATTACTTGAAAGTTTCTTTTCATCTGCGTATTGGAATCTGCTGATGAAATGGCGTATTCCCTTGCTTTTAATGCTGCTTTAATATGGCGACGCAGGCGAGCCCACATTCCGTCAAAAGTATCATTGTAATTTTTGCGTGTACTATAGGTAATGACAATCATTTCGGCATTATATTCATCAACCCCGAGTTTTTTAATCTGAGGAATAGCATCATTCCAAATTTTTTCAGCAATAGCCTGCGCTTTATCTCTGTTCACGTTGTTTAAGATCATTACAATTTTTGTTTTATCGACACGGCCGATATTGGCGTTGGGGGTTAAATTGGCAAAACAAGTATCGCTGATAACGCGCAATAATTTGTCTGCAGTTTCAAAATCAATACCTCTACTGATAAAATCATAGACATCTTTCAGTTCAACGACGACGCAAGAGAAATCTTTATTATAGCGTTGAGCCAATTTAAAGTCGTGTTCAAAGCGTTCCATTAAAGCTTGTTCATTAAGGCCGTTTGTAAAAATATCGCGGTTTTCGAAGTCTGTAAGCTTTTCTTTGAGAGCTTTTGCTTCAGAAATATCTTTACATAAAAAACTAATGCCTTCACATTCCAAAATTTCATTTAGGAGTGGGCGCTCGCGGCAGAGCATGAGTTGTTTTTGACCATTCCCTTTAATGAGTACAATTTGAGTGTTAATTGTTGAATGATTGCGGCAAACTTTACTGAGTGCGCTGGCTAAGGTTTCTCGATAAGCTTTTTTATCTTCAATAAGAAAACCGAAAACAGATTGTCCGATTAAATCCTTGGCACTGTGTCCAAGACTGTCTGCTCCCGATTCGTTTATGAATGTGATTTCAAAATTCTTATTGATTTTGAAATATATGTCTCCGGTTGTCTTTTGAGCAAGAGTTTGTTGTCCGTCGTTTTCTTTAATCAATTCTTTCAGATTACGGCTTGTTTGTTTAACTTTGTTGCGCAAAATAAGAGTATAAGCGGTTAACATCAGAACAGCGACGGATAAAACAATGACAGCCCAAAACATAAAATTTTCCTCTGCAAATAAATTTATTTAAACATAAAATCACAAAAGCTAAATATTCGTTAAATAGAGGTTGCATTTTCAATCAAAAAACACTAATTTTAGGACAGATTTATAAGGGTAAAAAAATAATGCAGAAGAATAAACCGGAAATCGCCGATGAGAGCGGTGATAAATATAAATATGGCTTTGTAACAGACATTGACACCGATATGGCGCCAAAAGGTCTGAACGAAGATATTATCCGTTTGATTTCTGCAAAGAAAAATGAACCGGACTGGCTTCTTGAGTTTCGCCTAAAGGCTTTTGAACATTGGAAAACAATGGAAGAGCCTGTTTGGGCGAAGTTGTCTTATGATAAAGTTGATTATCAGGATTTATACTACTATTCCGCCCCCAAACAAAAGGTTTCCCCAAAAAGCTTGGATGAAGTTGATAAAGAATTGCTGGATACTTATGAGAAACTGGGGATTCCATTAAAGGAACAAGAAGTTCTAGCCGGTGTTGTTGCTGTTGACGCCGTTTTTGACAGTGTTTCTGTTGCAACGACCTACAGGGCTAAATTAGCTGAAAAAGGCGTGATTTTCTGTTCAATTTCCGAGGCAGTCAAAGATCATCCCGAGTTGGTCAAAAAATATCTCGGTTCTGTTGTGCCGTATACGGATAATTTCTTTGCTTGTCTAAATTCGGCGGTGTTTACGGACGGTTCTTTTGTTTATATTCCCAAAGGGGTTAAATGTCCGATGGAATTGTCGACTTATTTCCGGATTAATGCCAAAAATACAGGACAGTTTGAGCGGACGTTAATTGTGGCAGATGATGAAAGCTATGTGTCGTATCTTGAAGGATGTACCGCGCCGCAACGTGATGAAAATCAGCTCCATGCCGCAATTGTCGAAATTGTGGTGATGAAAGACGCTGAGGTTAAATATTCAACCGTACAAAACTGGTATCCCGGGGATAAAGATGGTAAGGGCGGTGTTTATAACTTTGTTACCAAGCGGGCGGCTTGTCGAGGTGCTAATTCTAAAATTTCTTGGACACAGGTTGAAACGGGATCGGCCGTTACTTGGAAATATCCGTCTTGTGTTTTGCAAGGGGATAATTCTGTCGGTGAGTTCTATTCCGTAGCGATTACCAATAATCATCAGCAGGCTGATACAGGAACAAAGATGATTCACATCGGACGCAATACCACGTCTAAAATTATATCTAAAGGAATTTCCGCCGGATTTTCCAATCAAACATATCGCGGCTTGGTGAAAGTCTCTCCATCAGCTTGCGGTGTACGCAATTATTCGCAATGTGACAGCCTTTTGATTGGCTCGAATTGCGGCTCACATACAGTGCCTTATATCGAAAATCGTAACAAAACCGCAGTGATTGAACACGAGGCGACAACATCAAAAATCAGCGATGAACAGCTGTTTTATTGCCAGCAAAGAGGCATTGGCGAAGAAGAAGCTGTCAGTTTGATTGTAAATGGTTTTTGTAAAGAAGTTATGCAGCATTTGCCGATGGAATTTGCGATTGAGGCTGCAAAATTAATAAATATTTCATTAGAAGGGAGTGTCGGATAATGGTCGATAAAGTCTTGAAACGAGCATTGGAAACTTGGGGTGAACAACCTCAAATGCTGATGGTTGTTGAAGAAATGTCAGAGTTAATGAAAGAAATTCTGAAAAACATTAACCGCAAAAAAGATAATATCACTCAAATAATCGAAGAAACAGCAGATGTCGAGATTATGCTGGAACAGTTGAAAGAAAACTATGGCATCGCTGATGAAGTTTCTGCTTATAAAAATAATAAGATAAAGTTGATTGAACAACGTTTGAATGACTGGGACAAAAGTCATAAGGCATAAAGAGATGAAAACACCGTTATTAGAAATTGAAAATCTGCACGCCGGCGTGTGTGATAAGGAAATCATCAAAGGCTTCAACCTGACGATTAATGAGGGCGAAGTTCACGCGATTATGGGGCCGAACGGTGCCGGAAAATCAACGTTGTCCAATGTTTTGTGTGGCAAGCCGGGCTATGAAGTCACTGCGGGAAGTGTCCGTTTTAAGGGAAAAGACCTCTTGGTAATGTCACCGGAAGAACGGGCGCGAGAAGGGATTTTTCTTTGCATGCAGTACCCCGTTGAAATCCCCGGTGTGCCGACAACCGCGTTTTTAAAACATTCTGTCAATGCTGTTCGCAAACATCATAATTTGCCGGAGCTGGATACGATGGAATTTATCAAAATGGTTCGCGAAGAAGGTAAAAAATTGGGCATTGATGGCGAAATGATTAAACGTCCGCTCAATGTCGGCTTTTCCGGTGGGGAAAAAAAACGTCTGGAAACATTGCAAATGTCGATTCTCAAGCCGTCATTATCAATTCTTGATGAGGCTGATTCAGGTTTAGATATTGATGCTTTGAAAGTTGTTGCCAATGGAGTCAACGCTTTACGCGATGGCAAACGTTCTATGTTGGTCATTACGCACTATCAGCGTTTGTTAAACTATGTCGTCCCTGATTTTGTGCATGTTTACGCTGACGGTTGTATTGTTAAATCAGGAACGAAAGATTTGGCTTTAGAGCTCGAAGAAAAAGGCTATGCCGAATTTGTGCGGGAAAAATAAAATGGGTAGTTTGGTTCAGCAGCAAGATTTTGGATCACAGGCTTCTTGGCTTGCCGAGTTGCGTGATACAGGTTTGCAGGCTTTTGAAAAACAGGGCTTCCCGACCGCCAAAACTGAAGCGTGGAAATATACAAAGCCGCGTACGTTGAATGTTGATGACTATGTTGTGTCATCGGTGCCGCATAGTATGGAAAAAGAAATGCTTCCGTTTGAGTGCTATCCGTTCTATTTTAATAATGGTATTTTTGACGGTAATATTCCGCAAATGCCGGAAGGTGTAGAAGTTCTGACATTAGCTCAGGCTGTTCAAGAAGATTTTGCTCAGGAATATTTAGGAAAAGCAAGCAGTATCTCTAAAAAACCGTTTGCAGCGTTAAATCAATATTATCTATCGTCAGGATTGTGTATTCATATTCTTCCTTTTATAAAATTGGATAAACCGCTGGCTTTTATTAACCATACCATGGCAAAAGATACCAACCTTCTGATGAATATCCGCAATCTAATTGTTATGGAAAACGGTTCTCAAGCTGAGTTGGTTGAGTATTATCACTATAGCGGAGAGGTTAAATCTCGCTATCTGACGAACGTTGTCAATGAAATCTTTTTGAATGATGATAGCTTGTTGCTGCATTATAAAGTTCAGAATGAAGCTTTTAAGGCCGGACACATTGCTCTGAACGCTGTTAATGTCGGAAAATGTGCATTTTATAAAAATTTTACCTTGCAAACGGGAGCTGACATTGCTCGCAATGAAACCTACGTCAAATTACAAGCAGAGCAAGCACGGGCAGAGGTTGACGCCGCTTATCAAATGAATGGTTGGGCAACGATGGACACGACGACCGATATTGAACATCTTGCACCATGCACATATTCGGAACAGTTGGTCAAAGGCGTTGTCGGTGGTGAGGCTAAGGGTGTTTTTCAAGGGAAAATTCATATTGCACCAAATGCCGTCAAAACAGAAGGACGACAATTGCATAAAGCCTTGTTGCTGAGTGATACGGCAGAAATTGATGCCAAGCCGGAACTTGAAATTTTTGCCGACGATGTTAAATGTTCGCATGGTGCTGCAAGTGGAGAGTTAGACGAAGAACAGCTTTTTTATATGCAGTCCCGAGGTATCGGACGTGAAGATGCAAAACAAATTTTGATTGACGCTTATTTAGAAGAGCTTATTTCTAAAGTAGAGGGTGAAAACATTCGCCGGTGGATTAAATCAAAAACAAAGACGAATAATTTATAAAACGGGGAAACAAAAAATGTATGACATTAATGAAATACGTAAAGATTTTCCAGTTTTAGCTCGACAGATAAACGGAAAACCAAATACGTTTTTAGATTCTGCGGCATC
>CAYLIN010000077.1:0-6698 GCA_964383725.1 uncultured Azospirillaceae bacterium
GATCACGCTATTGCTTCCGGCAAAAACATCAATATCTTGGTTATTGATACAGGCGTTTACTCCAACACCGGTGGTCAACAGTCTAAAGCTACTCCGATGGGTGCTTCTGCTAAATTTGCAACTGCAGGTAAAGCTTTACCGAAGAAAGATTTGGCTATGATTGCTATGTCTTACGGTAACGTTTACGTTGCTCAAGTAGCTGTTGGTGCTAACGATACTCAAGTGATTAAAGCTATGAATGAAGCCGAAGCCTTTGATGGCCCGTCAATCATCATCGCTTACTCTCACTGTATTGCTCAAGGTTTCAACTTGGCTGATGGTTTAAACCACCAGAAAGACGCCGTTGAATCCGGTTCTTGGCCGTTGTACCGCTACAATCCGGAAAATATCAACGAAGGTAAAGCTCCGTTGATGCTGGATTCAAAAGCTCCGAGCAAACCGTTGGCTGAATATATGGCTAACGAAACTCGTTTCCAAATTGTGAACAAACAAAATCCGGAACGTTATGAATCTCTGTTGAACAGAGCTCAAGAAAACGTTAAGGGTAAACGTTCTCTGTTGGAACACATGGCTGAATACAAAACTGCTGAATAAGCCGTTTTAAGCTAAACAAGAGCAGCCCTCGCAAGAGGGCTGCTTTTTTATTTACAACAATTCGCCTTGCCGACCGCAATGCGTTGATTTGCATGCTGTAATACCTCGCTTGGCATGATAATGCTGATGGAACTCCTCTGCCGGATAAAACGTCGTTGCCTCAGTTACTTCAGTAACAATTTCGCCATCAAAACGATTAAGCTTGCGCAACGCCTCTATTTTTTCAACGGCCACTTTTTTTTGTTTATCATCAAGATAAAACACAGCCGAACGATATTGTGAGCCGACATCAACCCCTTGACGATTCAGCTGTGTCGGATCATGAATCTCAAAAAACACATCCAACAGCTGCGAAAAACTGACTTCCTTAGGATCAAAAATTATCTCTACAGCTTCAGCATGACCACTACGACCGGAAGCGACTTCCATATAACAAGGATCCGGTACTTTTCCTCCTGTAAAACCGACACGAGTTGATATCACACCGGCAACAGTATCAAAAGCAGACTGCACCCCCCAAAAACATCCGCAAGCTAAAATTGCCTTTTCCATTTTACCTCCCCCAAAAAAACAATCAAATTTTAAATAAGCATGCTCTTGTTGCTTTCAACAATTAACCTTAAATTTACTTCTGCAACGTCATAATAACTATAAAATTGAGATAAATAAGGATTCTGAGATGAACAGTGCTTTATGCCTTCATAATGCTACAGTTTTAACGGGTTTTTCCATCATGAAAAACTGTGCGGTCTATATCAAAAATGATAAAATCGCTGACGTTTATAACGAAGAACGCTTCAAAAAGAAAAACTTCTCCCCCAAGGTTAAAATTATAGATGTTAATGGAGCTTATATCGTTCCCGGCTTGATTGACACACATATTCACGGCATTGGCGGATACAGCGCAGACAGAGGTGACTATAAAGACATTTTAGGAATGTCTGAGGTTTTGGCTCAGTATGGTGTCACTTCGTTTATCCCCACTCTTTGCACCGCGACAGAAGATGAAATGCTAAAAAAAATAAAAGCGGTTGTTAAGGCCATGGGCAAAGAAAAAGGAGCGCATATTTTAGGAATGCACCTTGAAGGACCGTTTATTTCACCGGAACGCATTGGAGCACAACCGGCAGACGGCGTAACACCTTGCGACCTGAGAATAATGGAAAACTTTTGGAAAGCATCTAAAGGCAAAATTATAAACATGACCGTAGCCCCTGAAATTCACGGCATGAGAGAATTAGCACTCCATTGCCTAAAAAAAGGCATCATCTTGCAAGCCGGTCACACAAATGCTACATATGAGCAAATGATTGAGGGAATGCAAGTCAACATCATGCATATCACTCACTTATTTAATGCTATGCGTCCGCTACATCATCGTGAACCCGGCGTTGTCGGTGCAGCCTTAATTCACCCTGAAATTTCTTGCGAAATCATCGGCGACGGCATCCACGTTAATCCTAACCTGATACAGCTTTTGTTAAAGAGCAAGCCGCTCAGCCAATTAGTTTTAATTACCGATGCTTTTGAATTGGCAAAAACAAAACTTCCGGAAAACTCAGAATATTATTTCAATAAATGTTTTAAGCGTAAAGCTGATGACGTTATCATCGGCTCGGGTATCAGCTTGCTTGATGGCTTCCAAAACCTGATTAAATTTAGCGTTCCGCCGGAAAAAGCTATTCGCATGGCAGCAACAAACCCGGCTCGTATCATGAAACTGGAAAACAAAGGTTTGATTATTCCCGGCTATGATGCAGATTTATTGGTTTTAGATACAAATTTTCAAAAACTTTTTACAATAATTGACGGCAAAATATTAAAGGAAAAAAACTAATGAGAGTGATAATAAAAAACGACTATAACGATTGCTCACTTTGGGCGGCAAACTACATAGCTTATAAAATAAAAGCTTTCCACCCGACAGCAAAAAAACCTTTCATCTTAGGTCTGCCGACAGGCTCCTCTCCATTAGGCATGTATGCAGAATTAATAAAGATGTACAAAGCCGGTAAGATTTCCTTTGAAAACGTTGTCACCTTCAATATGGATGAATACATTGGACTTCCCCCTACTCATCCGCAAAGTTATCACTACTTTATGCATGAAAACTTCTTCAAACACATAAACATTCCACAAGCAAATATTCACATGCTGAACGGCATGACTAAAGATTATGCCCAAGAATGCCAAAACTACGAAGACACCATTAAACGCTATGGCAAGATTCACCTGTTTATTGGCGGTGTCGGTGCAGACGGCCACATTGCATTCAATGAACCGGGCTCATCTTTATCATCCCGCACCCGAGTTAAGACATTAACCCAGGAAACAATACAAGCCAATTCCCGCTTTTTTGAATATGATGAAAGCAAAGTCCCGACAACGGCGTTGACGGTTGGCGTTGGAACCATTACAGATGCTGAAGAAGTCATGATTTTGGCAACAGGAGCAGCAAAAGCTCGCGCCTTACACCATGCAATTGAAGGCAGCATTAACCACATGTGGCCGATAAGCATCCTGCAAATGCACCAACACGGTATCATTGTCTGTGATGAAGCCGCAACCAACGAACTCAAAGCTGATACCGTCAAATATTTTAAAGAAATTGAGAGTCAAACACTCAAAGGGATAAAAAAATAAATTTATTTTGACAGTTCAGATGATTACGTCTAGAATATGAACGTTATTCATTGAAAAACAATGTAAAAGGATAATACCATGTTAAAAACCATTGCTGATGCCTACAAGCTCTTTTTTAGAAAATTTCCAATTATCGTACTTTATTCGCTTCCTTTATTGGTTTTAAGCGCCATTGAAATTTTCTTTGAAAACCTAGATACCGAAAACAAAGGAGCTTCTTACTTTTTAGCCCTGTCTGCCTATTTGATACCACTGGTCAGTGCCGCAGTTGATGTCGCTTTATATAAGCGTTTTCTGGGAATCAAAGAAGTCAATCCGCTTCGTCCGATAAAAACTTATACCGAATACTTTTTCGTACAATTGGGAATTGGTTTGATTGCTGTTGCACCTTTACATGCAATCTACTACATTCTTAACCAAAACAGCGGTCCGACCTTAGGCCACCTTATAACTGCAATTACATTGAACATGTTCTTAGGAATATACATTCTGGCACGTTTCAACATCATCTTGCCGTTAATTATTGAAAACAAGCTCTTAAAGCTTAAAGACTTTATGTCTTTCACAGCAGACAGCTACAAAAACTGGATAATTGCTTCATTTTTAATATACACCCCGTTTTTGTTCAGCAACTATGCATTTAGCAATCCTTATACAAACATGGTTATCACCAACTTCTGCATGTTGTTGATCGTCTGCTTTAACTGTGCTTATGTATTAAACCACAAAGCAAGCACACCGGCAAAAAAAGTCGTTATAACCAAAACAGAAGTCAAACCGGAAGTCAAAAAAACGACAACAGGCAAGAAAGTAACCAGTCCCAAAACGGCCACCCAAAAAACAGCAATAAAAAAAGCTGAAACAAAAAAAGCGCCGGCAAAAGAAGTTACTAAAAAACCGGCCGCGAAAAAGAAAACAACAAAAAAAGCGATAACACCTAAACTAAAACCGGTAACCGCATAAAACTAAAAAAAGCCCCGCTACGGGGCTTTTTTTTGCCCCATCTCTCACTTACAAAATTTCTTGTTTTTGTCCCTAATTTGTGATATATTAATAATGTAAAGCAATTATTATGGATACTATTAAAACCTTAGGGGATTTTTGGGATTCATAATAATTGTTTTTGTTTTAATTAAGTATAACTCCTTTAACCCAAAACAATTGCATTATGAAAAAAGAAAACACCACTTCCATTTTTGACGAAAGAGGTTTCAACGAATATGGCATTCACCGTAATGGTACCCGCTTCGATGACGAAGGCTTCGATGTTCAAGGAATCTTCCTAGACGGTACTCGTTTCGACCTCGAAGGTTACGACGTCAATGGCTATGACAATGAGGGATACGACCCTGCCGGTCTCGACGAAAGAGGCTTCAACGCCAAGGGTATCCACTTCAACGGAACCCGTTTCGACTTCTTTGGCTTCGATGTCGACGGCTTCGACGGAAGAGGTTTCAACGCCGAGTATATCCACCGCAACGGTACCTTCTACGATGACGAAGGCTTCGATGTCTATGGCTTCGATATCGATGGCTATGACCGTAACGGTTACGACAAGGATGGTTATGATCGTGTAGGTTTCGATAAGGATGGAATCCCTCGTTAATCCCCTATCCAAGAACACCACGCCTCCAAGCGTGGTGTTCTTTTTTTACCCAACACTTTCCCATAAAAAAGCCTCCTTTCCGGAGGCTGTTTTTTTGCACCATAAACATAAGTCAATAATTGTGCTCATTTCAAAGATTTTCAACTCTGAGCTGGCCTGAACTCTCTATTTACGCCGCAAGAAAGAAGGAATCTCCAAATTCAACCGATCTTCCTGACGAAAATCATCATCAGCAAAAGAAGCTGAAACAGGTTCCTGAAGACGTTCTGTCTCTTTTTGTTTCTTACGATTTCTTCTGGCGATGGAAAAGCCGGTTACACGCTCAATCAATGTGGGGGTATAATCCTCTTCTTCATCATCAACAATTAACTTCTCAACTTCCTCTGTTCGACGAACAGATGACGGAAGCGGATTATGATTAGGAAATAATTCTGGTTCTTCCTCCACAACACGAAGAGAGCTTTTAGCCTTAAAAACATTTTCGTTTGAAGACAAAGCGCTTTCCATTTGTGAAGCTTCATCATCTGATTTATTAATAATCGCCTTAAACAAAGAAGATGCATTTGGCATCTCACCAATGACTGCCGATTTATCCAAATGATCAAAATCAGCAAAATGTTGCTGAGGTTTCTCCTCAACAGAAACCGCAGAAACAACATCTTCTTTTGTTTCTTCTTGTAAGTTAACAACAGTGGCTGTATCAATAATATTCTCAACATCTGTGGTCACACTTTCTTTCAAAGCTGAAAATGTTTCCAGATTTGAAGCAATAACCTCATCAGAAGCGTTAGAAACAACAGCCTCTTGAACTAAGCTTTCTGCCACATCACGAGGTGTTGGTCTGGTCGGAACCGGCTGACGAGAAACATTTTGCCCTTCAATACCGGTTGCCACAATGGATACACGAATTTTTCCACCCAATGTATCATCGAAGCTTGAACCGAAAATAATATTGGCATCTTCATCGACTTCTTCTTTAATTCGACTGGCAGCCTCATCAATTTCAAATAACGTAATATCTGAACCGCCGGTAATATTAATCAATACCCCTTTGGCTCCCTGCATAGAACAATCATCCAGCAACGGATTTGACAAAGCCTGTTCAGCAGCTTTAATGGCACGATTTTCACCTTCAGCCTCACCTGTTCCCATAATGGCTTTGCCTTTGTCTTCCATAATAGATTTAATATCTGCAAAATCAAGATTAATCAACCCAGGCATCAACATCAAATCTGTAATAGAACGCACACCGGCATAAAGCACATTATCAGCCATAACAAAAGCATCTGCCAAGGTTGTTTTTTTATCAGCGATTCTAAACAAATTTTGATTCGGGATAATAATGATACTATCAACTTCTTTCGTAAAGTTTTCGACAGCTGCTTCGGCTGTTTCATAGCGTTTACGACCTTCGAATTGGAATGGTTTAGTAACAACACCGACAGTCAAAATGCCTTTTTGTTTAGCTAACTTAGCAACAACAGGAGCCGCACCGGAACCTGTTCCACCGCCCATACCGGCAGTAATAAACACCATATTTGCCCCATCAAGCTCACGCTCTATTTCCTCACGAGCTTCTTCGGCAGCAGCTTTACCAACCTCAGGACGAGCACCCGCTCCCAACCCCTGTGTTGTTTCCAAACCGAGTTGAATTTTACGGCTGGCTGTAGAATTTTCCAAAGCCTGCGCATCTGTATTAGCAACAATAAAGTCGACACCTTCCAAATTTTGCGCAATCATATTATTAACGGCATTACCGCCGCCGCCACCGACACCAATCACGGAAATCCGTGGTTTCAAATGCATAACTGTTTTTTCTGGAACGGCTAACTTAATTGACATGGTATTTTTTACT
>CAYLIN010000078.1:0-6687 GCA_964383725.1 uncultured Azospirillaceae bacterium
ATAAATGCAAGCAGGCAAATTATTTTGCCGAATTTAAGACTCTTTTTAGATTTTGGGGCTTATACTCAGTACAAATTTTAATTTTGAGTTTGGAACTAGTCTGATGCTGCAATATCTCTTTAATTCTTTTTCTTTTCCGGAATACTTAAATACTGTTTATACACGTATATTTTTGGCCTTTTTCATCGCATTGATTTTTGCTTTGTCTTATGGTGAACGCCTTATTAATTTTTTGAGAGCTCATCAAGGTAAGGGGCAGCCGATCCGTGAAGATGGGCCCCAGTCACATCTCTTGACCAAAAAAGGAACGCCGACTATGGGTGGTTTGCTGATTTTGGGAAGTTCAATTTTAGCAATGTTGTTCTGTTGTGATTTGACCAATCCATGGGTGTGGACGTCAATTGTTGTTTTGCTGGTTTATGGTTTTGTCGGTTTTGTTGATGATTATGTTAAGGTTACAAAAAATACGGCAAATGCTATGACTGCAAAAATGAAGCTTTTTTTACAGTTTACAACGGCTTTAATTGCTGTTGCCGTTATCAGTTATGAAACGCCGGCAGATAGTCGTTTTGTTTTGAATATTCCTTATTTTATTAATTTGAGTATTAACTTGTGTTGGTTTTATGTTCCGTTTGCAATGGTTGTTGTTGTCGGTGCTTCTAATGCTGTTAATTTGAGTGATGGTCTGGATGGGTTGGCTTCCGGTTTGATGATTGCCGCATTGGTGTTCTTTATGATTGTTGCTTATATTTGCGGTTCTGATTTGGTTTCTTTCTTCTATTTATCTTCCGTTCCGAGAGCTGCTGAAATTGCTGTTGTTTGTTCTGCCGTTATCGGCGGATGCTTGGGCTTTTTGTGGTTTAATGCCGCACCGGCAAAAGTATTTATGGGTGATACAGGCTCTTTGGCTTTGGGAGGTTTGCTCGGAACAATTTCCGTTATGGTTAAACAGGAAATCTTATTGGCAATTGTCGGCGGTGTCTTTGTTGTTGAAGCTTTATCCGTTATGATACAGGTGGCTTATTTTAAGCGTACCGGAGGAAAGCGCTTCTTTAAAATGGCACCGATACATCATCATTTTGAACAGTTGGGGTGGCCGGAAACGCGTGTGGTTATTCGTTTTTGGATTATGGCGGCTGTTTTAGTTGTTGTTGGTTTATTGGCTTTGCAGACGAAATAAAAGGAGAAAGCTCAGTGATTTCTTTTGCGCGAAACAGCCGGAGTATTGTTGCTAACTGGTGGTGGACTGTCGACAAAGTGTTGCTGACAATGATAACGCTGATTATTACTATCGGCGTTTTTCTGAATTTTTCTGCCAGTCCGGCTGTGGCGAATCGTATCGGTGTCGGTAGCTTTCATTTTATTAAACGGCAATTGTTCTTTTTGCCGTTGGCTTATGGATTGATGCTTTTCCTTTCTATGCAAGGATTGCGAGAGATACGCCGGACAGCTATTGTCGGTTATATTGTGACGATTGTGTTGATGATTATGACCTTGTTTTGGGGAGAGGAAACGAAAGGGGCTTCTCGTTGGATTAGAATTTTGGGTTTTTCTTTGCAGCCGTCTGAGTTTATTAAACCGACATTTATTGTTGTGGCGGCTTGGTTATTTGACGGACAGAAAAAATACCGCGATTTTCCGGGGAATTTTCTTTCTATCGGGTTGTTCGGTTTTACCTTAATTTTGTTGTTGTTGCAACCTGATGTCGGAATGTCTATTGTGGTTAGTACAATTTGGTTGTTTCAGTTCTTTTTAGCCGGTTTGTCAACGATGTTGGTTTGTATTTTGGGGGGAGCCGGTATTTGTGCACTTGTTTTGGCTTATTTTATTTTTCCTCACGTGCAGGTTCGTGTGCAACAGTTTATGGCTTCTGAAAATAATTTGAGCTATCAGGTTCGAAAATCCTTAGATGCGTTTCAGAACGGCAATTTATTTGGTATGGGGCCTGGAGAAGGAGTGGTTAAGATGCATATTCCGGATGCTCATACGGATTTTATTTTTGCCGTTGCGGCTGAGGAATACGGCATGCTGTTGTGTTTATTTATTGTTGCTTTATATGCCGGTGTGGTTATTCGGTCAATGTTGATTTCTGCTCGAGATAATAATCTTTTTATTGTGATGGCATCTGCCGGATTGGCAGCCAGTTTCGGGCTGCAAGGAATTATTAATATGGCGTCGACACTGCATATGATGCCCACAAAAGGGATGACATTGCCGTTTATATCTTATGGCGGGTCTTCATTGCTGGCAACAGCTTTCGGTGTGGGTATGTTGTTGGCAATTACGCGTAAAAATGTTCATGCGGAGGATAAAGATGAAAACAACTGAAAAACAGCCTGCTCCTTTAATTGTTTTGACAGCCGGTGGGACGGGAGGTCATGTTTATCCGGCAGAGGCTTTGGCTGAGGAGTTGCAGCAACGCGGTTATCGCTTAGCTTTGATTACGGATAAACGCGGAAAAGATAATTATAAAGGTAAGCTTGGTGAAATTGATAATTATGCGGTTTTATCCGGTGCCTTGATGGGAAAATCAAAGCTGTTTAAATTGAAGAGCTTATTGAAAACAGGCGTGGGGGTTTTGCAGGCCTGTTGGGTTTTGCTGAAAGAAAAACCGGCGTGTGTGGTCGGGTTTGGGGGGTATGCTTCTTTTCCGGCTTGTATGGCTGCAATTTTATCCGGAACGGGATTAGTCCTTCATGAGCAAAATTCGGTCATGAGTCGTACTAATCGTTTTTTGAGCAAATATGCTTCATTGATTGCACAAAGTTTTCGTACAACAAAATATGCTCCGGTCGGAGTGCCTTCGGTTTTGACAGGAATGCCGGTTCGAGCTTCTATTGTGGAACTTGCCAATGTTCCGTTTGTCGGTTTGAAAGACGGAGAAAAAGTGCAAATAATGGTGTTGGGCGGATCTCAAGGTGCTAAGGTTTTTGGTGAGGTTGTGCCTGAAGCTATCCGGCATTTAAGCGGTGATGTGCAATCTCGGATTAAAATTTTTCAACAGTGTCGAAAAGGTGATGAAGAAACTGTTCAGGAGGCTTATGAAGGGCTTCGATGTGAAGTGGTCGTTAGTTCATTTTTTGAAAATATGGCGGAACTTTATCGGGGGACGCATTTGATTATCACTCGTGCCGGTGCTTCTTCTGTTTGTGAAATTGCGGTTTCAGGAATTCCTTCCGTTTTGGTACCTTTGCCAACGGCGGCAGATGATCATCAGACATCAAATGCTATGGAACTTGCAGAAGCCGGGGCCGGATATTTGGTTAAGCAAAAAGATTTTACCGCAGAAAAAGTGCAAGCGATTATTGAAGATGTTTTGCAGTCTCCGGAACAATTGCAGAAAATGTCTGATAAGGCTAAAAAAGTGGGAATTAAAAATGCAGCGGCCAGATTGGCTGAAGCAGTTGAAAAAGAAATTATCCGTCAAAAGTTGTAGGAGAGAATAATGTTCGGTCTGACATCGCACAAAAGTGATTTGATTGATTTGTTACCAGAGGTGCGCGGAAAGTATAAGTGCAATGTCCCGCTTTCAAAGCATACATGGTTTGGGGTGGGCGGACCGGCAGAAGTTATGTATTATCCTGAGGATGATGAAGATTTAGCATTTTTTCTCAAAAATAAACCCTATAATTTGCCGGTGTCGGTTATTGGTGGCGGTTCGAATCTTTTGGTGCGTGACGGTGGTGTTCCCGGCGTGGTTATTAAGTTGGACAGCAAGTTTTATAAAAAAGTTACCGTTGATGGGAATGTGTTGATTTGCGGTGCCGGATTGCGCAATGCTGATTTGAAGAAAATTTTGTTAGCTAATGCTTTGGGTGGGTTGGAATTTTTATGTTCAATACCAGGACATTTGGGGGGATCAATAAAAACCAATGCCGGGTGTTTCGGTAAAGAAATAAAAGATGTTTTGGTTGAGGTGACGATCGTGGATGAGGAAGGTGATATTCGTTCTGTTGCCGTAGATGATTTATCTCTCGGGTATCGAAGCAGTTTGTTTCCTGATGACTGGATTGTAACTTCTCTGGTTTTGAAGGCTGAGCCTCAATCACCGGAACAGACGTTAAAAATTATTCAGGAACAGAAAGAATATCGCTTAAAAAGTCAGCCGCATAATGTGCGTACGGCCGGATCTACGTTTAAAAATCCGGATGGATTACGTGCTTGGGAATTGATTAAAAAATCAGGATGTGCGGAATTGCAAGTTAATGGAGCTAAAGTTTCTGAGAAACATTGTAATTTTTTGGTCAATACCGGACATGCTACGGCTGCGGATATTGAAGAGTTGGGTGAGACTATTGTTAAGAGGGTAAAAGAAGAAACATCCATTACTTTAGAGTGGGAAGTTAAACGGATGGGTATTCGGAAATAATTATGGCTGAACAAGAAACACAGCAATTGTCTAAGGAAGAAAAGCTTGCAACAAAGCCAAAGGAGCCTGCTGTCCTGCAATTGGAGCGGGAATGGCCATTGCGCTTATTGGGCAATTTGATGATGTTGTTTGTGGTTGGGATAATTGCGGCATTGATTTTGACCTTAAAGAATGACTTGGTTAATAAACGCCTTCAGGAATTGAAAGAAGATTTTTATGTTTGGGCCGGTGAACAAGGTTTAACTCTTGAGGATATTATTGTCAGCGGTCGCCAGAGGACAACCCGGAGAGAAATTGAACGTGCGTTAGGGGTTGGGCGTGGCGCAAATATGCTTCAGATGAATGTTTATGATTTGAAGAACAATTTGGAACGGCTTCCGTGGGTGAAGAGTGCTGAGGTGGAGCGTGGCTTTTTCCCGAATGTTTTGAATGTGATGCTGACTGAAAAGAAAGTGATGGCAATTTGGCAACTGCATGAAAATTTTTATCCTTTAGATGAAGACGGGTGTGTCATTGAAGCGGATTTTCGTTCTCGTGAACCTATTTTGTTGATTGTCGGAGCAGAGGCGCCGGAACATCTTAATGAGCTGTTTTCCGTTATTAGCCAAAATCAAGATGGCGGTGATTACTGGAAACGGATTAAGGTCGCAAATTTTATTGCCGGTCGACGTTGGAATTTGATTTTGGATGATATTGTTGATGGTATTACCATTAAGCTTCCGGAAGAGGGAATGGCGCAAGCGTGGAAAAAATTGTTGAATTTAAATGAAACAAAAGGGATTCTTAAACGTAAATTAACCATAGTCGATTTAAGATTACCAAATAAGACTGTTGTGAAATTACGTAAAATTCAGGGAAAACCGCCGGTTGAGCTTCGGAGGGGGCCTGAACGAAAAATTTGAATCGGGAGAGTGAATGGTGTCACATTCGTTTAATCGTGTTTCGACTATTGCTGCTTTGGATATTGGATCATCTAAAGTATGTTGTGTTATTGCAAAAGTTGGGCGGGATAATAGGATTAATGTGGCCGGTTATGGGTATAATGCTTCCAAAGGAATTAAAAATGGTGTCGTTACGGATATTAATAAAGCGACACTTTCGGTTTGTAATGCGGTTGAAGCGGCCGAACAAATGGCTAATGAGCGAATTGATCGGGTGATTGTTAATGTGTCCGGTGATAAAATTCGCAGCGCAGTTAAAAGCTCGTCTATTGCCTTAAATAAAAGTCGTCCGATTAATGAGAGCGATTTGACGAAGGTTATAGAGAAAGGTATTCACAAGATAAATGTGGAAGGGTGCGAGCTGATACATTGTCTGCCGACAAATTATCGTCTTGATGATGGGGAGGATATTAAGGATCCTCGTAATATTTTTGGTGAAAATTTATCTGTCGATATCTTGTTGGGTTTGGTTCCTGATATTATGTATCGTAATGTATCGACTGTGGTTGAAAATGCGCATTTGGAAGTGGCTGGTAAGGCTTTTTCATCTTATGCTTCCGGTATGGCTTGTTTGGTAGATGATGAACGTGAGCTGGGGGCAACGGTTATTGATATGGGGGGCGGTACGACCTCTATTGCTTGTTTTCAGCATGGGTTTCCAATTTATTTCAGCTCGCTTCCGGTTGGCGGAAATAATGTAACCAATGATATTGCTTATGGTTTGACAACATCATTTTCTCATGCGGAACGATTGAAAACATTGCATGGTTGTGCCTTCTTGTCTTCTCAAGATCGAGAGGAAACAATTAATGTTTATCCGGTTGGCGAAGAAGATGACAGCAGTATTAAACAAATTCCCAGAGCGGAATTGATTAGTATTATCACTCCCAGAATCGAAGAAACTTTTGAGATGGTTAATAAGAAGCTTGCCGATATCGGATTAAGCGATATTTCCAGCCATCGAGTGGTTTTGACCGGTGGTGCATCGCAATTATCCGGTGTTCGGGAAGTGGCTTCTATGGTTTTGGATAAACAGGTTCGTTTGGGACGTCCGAAGAATATCTTGAATTTGCCGGATAGTTTATATGGGGCTTCATTTTCAACATGTATCGGTTTGTTGCTTTTTGCAATGAACTATACGGAGAAAAAGCCGAGAAAGATTATTAATAAACCGGTTCATGGCGGCTCTTCCGGAGGTTTTGGGAAGATTTTCGGCTGGTTGAAAAATAATTTCTGATTTTGTTAAAAAAAATTGATTGGTAACTAAACTTTAATTTATTTTCTGTATTCTTTTTTCCATGAGATAATCGATGGAATTTGGGAGTAAAAAATACCATGTCAATTAAGTTAGCCGTTCCAGAAAAAACAGTTATGCAT
>CAYLIN010000079.1:0-6454 GCA_964383725.1 uncultured Azospirillaceae bacterium
ATAAGGTTGGCGCTTTTTTTTGTTGCCTCCAGCGGTACTCATGTTTTGGCAATAGAAATGAAAAGTTGCAGTCGCATAAAAAGAGCCTGTTTTCACAGGCTCTTTTCTTATTCTACATCCCTCCGTTAGCTAATCATAGCATTTGGGAACCAATGATTTAACGAGCGATTTATCAGTATCTTCATAATCAAAGATTTTCTGGCAACCTTGATTATCCGTCTTGATTGCTCTATTACAAATAAAATCATCAAAAGCGTCGACACCATCTGTAGACTCCTCATAATTCTCATCAGTCGGCTGATATAAATAACTTTCTTCGGTTTCCCACTTTTCTCCATATCCTTTAACTGTTCCATAAGATAGGATCGGCTTACTATAATCCTCAAGTGCAAGATATCTATAGCCTGGTTTTTCATAAGCTGCAAAGACACAGCCAATATCATAGTCTATTGTATAAGAGTAACATAGCAGACGCGAACTTGTATCTATTTTAGGATATCCCGGAGAAAGAGCGGATTGTTGCGTCGGCTTCCCACTTGCTTCTATAATTTGAGATGCCGATGTATACCCTTGTATCGACCAGTTTTGATTCTGGTTATTAATATTATAGTAGAAACTGTTGTTACCCGGTCTTTGAGAGCATGTTTGGATAACTGAATTCTGACACACTTTTTTGCTCCCATATCCGCCTCCGGCAACGTGACTGATGAATTTATTGTCACTTGGCTTCTTCAACCATTTATTTTCTGGTGAACAAATATCCAGATAAAAGAGAGCATTATCCCCATCCTCATCCATATAAGTCTGCAACCCTATTCCACACCAAGAGTCATAAATATCGGAATCCGGATGATTTTCATCAAGAGTAATATCACCTTGAGTCTCAAAATAGGTACATGCTTTATAATCATTTTTTACGGACATGGTTGTTTTCACAGCTTTCCATTGTAAGCACTTACAATCCATGTAACATTTTTTACCATTAACTGTTTTTTCTGTACAATAGCGGTATTCGCTTGGCTTGGTTTCAGAACCGCCCATACTTGCACAAGTAACCGACGGGGTTTTACATTTGTAACATGTGCTTCCTGCCGCCGTTATGGTGCGTGCTTCCTCTAAATCTGGCGTTGTACAAGGTGTTTTTGTGTAACCTCCTGCTTCATTACAAGTGTCATTTTTACAGTTTGTGTAGCAGGTTATTTGGTTTTCTGCTTTATCGGTGACCGGTAATTTTATTGATGTGCACGAAGATCCTTCAGGCGTCGTTGTTTTATAAGTTCCTTCTGGCGTATACTCTTCACATTTTCTGACACGACATTTAACACAAGTTGTTCCTGCGACTGTGACTGCTTTTTCTCCTGTTTCAATATGTCGTGGTGCACAGCCTTTATAAAATTTCTCAGGGCACGTATCATCTTTACACAGATAGCATGTTTTTCCTGTGGCGGTGGTCGTTTTATCTATTCGTTTTTGCGTCTCTGTGCAAGCTGTTTCAGAGTAACCATTCTCCGTATCACACGTATCAGAAACACATTTACCATCCATAAGTTTGTACCCGCTTTTACAAGACAGAATTTTATATTTGGTTATTAAATCATCGCCGCATCCCGTTTTGCAACTAGAGAAGCCGCTCCCATGGGAAGTTGCCTTGTCGGCCGCGGTCAAAGGATATGCCGAACAATCTTTTGTTCGACCGCAAACACACTTACCACATGGTTTTCCTCCGGATTTACCATCCGTTGTTAGCGTATACCCGTCGACAGAGCATCCTGTTATATTTGTAGAGAAATCAGTGGGGCAATCTGCGGCTTTACAGCTAAGAGCTAGAGACTTCGAACTTAAGCCAGATATTTTCCATCCCTCATCTTCATTACAGGATGTAATCTTATATTTGGTAACGCCACCGCTTGTTGTGCATTGTGCACAGATTTCACCTTTAGCTGTATCGCAAGAAGTTTTATCATAGCCGGAACAATCCTTTGTGCAACCGTCTGCTTCCTTTTTATAGTCTGATGGGCAAGTGAAATCTGTGTATAATTTGATTCCATGTGCTGGAGTACAATACGTTCCACTTAATATTGCGTCGAAAGAAACTCTTATAAACGGATTGGGAAGAAGAGTGGAATCGCTATAATACTTATAATTTGACGGACAGGTGCAATTCTCATACTTACCACCACAGGAGGCTCCGGAGGGCGTACAGCTTGTTGAACCTGCCGGAGTAGGTAGCGCAGTACCGGTAGCAGGGGCATATTTAAATTTTTTCGGACATACGCAATCACTCTTTTTATAACACTTCATTCCGGCAATAATGGTGGGTTTTGCTGTAGAAGGAAATTCTTTGGGAGAAGTACATTCACTGCTGCTGATATAACCGGGGTAAGTGCTGCATTTGGAGTTAGATCTTGTACCGCCGTTGTCGTTGACACGTCCGCCATAGCCGAAACCGTCCATCTTTTTGTTATAATCAACAATATTATAAACACCGGCAACTTGATAAGTGTCATTAGAGGCAGAGCTCAACTCTAAATTGGTTGTATCTGTTTCAGAAAATAATGTGGCCGTAGCGTTTTGAGGAGCAAGTAAATAGCTTAAAGTTGCGCCTAATAAAACAAGATAATACATCATAGCAGCCTCCATAATATCTAACAGCAATACTCTTACAGTATAACAAAAATATTAAAAGATGTCAATGTATTGTTGCAGTATGAATACCTGTGTTCAGAATGACATGCCTTTTGTCTTTTTTTGTATTGAAAGTTAGTCGTAAATGCGGTATATTAAAACAATGAATAATTTAGGATAACAGAGTGAGAAATGCCAACCTCTAAAGATAATCAACGGGCTGAGGAATTTGATATGGGCGTCTCTTTTCCTTTGCAGGAAAGAGATTACAGCACCAAAACCAGAGAACAGATCAATCAGGAACAGCGGGAAAAAGACCAAGTTTGCCGCCAAATGATTGCTCAAGCTGCGTTAAACGAGAAAACCGGAGCGGAGTATACGCTTGAGGAGCTGACGGATGAGTTGGTTCATGCCGGAAAGATTGATCATGAATATGCTGAAACATTGCGTTTTTACCTCAATGACGGAATGGAAACTTATCGCGAGGTTTTCTTTTCAATTACAGATTTTTTAGGAATACAAAAAAATATTAAAATTATAGACCCATCCAATGGTCGAGTAATTGTTGATGATGCGCATTTAGGGCAAATTACGCCTAACAATTGCTCTGTTTTAGAATATGTTGATCGTATTGAATATGAACAAGCGATAAAATCCAAAAAGCCCAGACAACGAGATTTTGGTGATGTGCCGGAAACTTTGAATCCTGTCTATTTGACAATGCCGGGGTTAAAAAGTATCGGGCGCTCTTTGCAAAAATACGAAAAATATTACAGCAAGTATCAAAGAAAACGTTCTGAGCTGCTGGAAAAATACGGAAATACGCCAAGGTTCGATGATGAAGTTGCTAAATTACGCCGTCCGGGGAATGCAATTAGCGATTTAGCGCGTTGTTCCATTAGTGTTAAACGACTGCAGAATATTCGTATGTGGGCTGATTTTTTTGCGTGCTCACAAGATATGAGAATTGATCAGAGTAAAACAAAAGATAAATTTTGCCAAAATGATGTGCGTAATGCCAAAAACTTTACTAAGAATAATTTCAGAAACTATGTCTTTTATCTTGAGTTGCCAAGCGGGGTTAAAGTTGAAATACAGCTGAAAATTACCGCCCTTGATGAGGTCGATAAGTTGACCCACCCCTTATATGAAAAGCTTCGGGTTTTGAAGCGTAATATTAAGGCGGAACAAGATATGAAAAAGAAGCTGAAAATGCAAATGGAGATTCATCGCCTGGAATATTCTATTAAGGCTATTTATCGGGTTGGTATAGAAAAGCATAATCAAAATGAGGTTTTTGATAAGGTTTATCGTGTCGAAGAACAAAATCGGATCAGGGGACGCCAACGCCTGAATGAAGAGGGACTGGATATCGACGCTTTGGCGATTATTGAAAACAATTTTTTGGCTCGACCAAAACAGGCGTATGTCGAAAGAAATCCAATAGTTAATATTCCGATGTACGTCAAAAAGCAATATCTGCAATGGCGTCAAAATCCGGAAGTCGAAAGTGTTTCTTCGGACATGAAAGTCATTTTTTCCATGTATCAAAATTCACCTTACTTGCAAAAACTGTTTAGGGATTGTCCGCCGCATATTCGACAAACAATCGAAAGATATAAGAAATATATTGAAGATTGCTATATGGGAAAAGTGACAGATAGCGATCGCCGTGAGGTTTTTGATAATAACTTGCTGTTTGAAGCGGAAACACCTGAAGAATATGAACAGTTGTTGGCTGTGGATCAGAAAAAATTGAATCTGAAACCTCTAAAAAAAGATAAAAATAAATTAAAATTTAACTCTCAGAATGTATCATCCAGATAATAAAGACACTTTCTGCAGGAAAAGAAATGAAAAAAACACTTTTGTTTAGCTTGATGATTGCAACTGCATTCCCGGCATTTGCCGCAGATGATACGGCCGTTTTATCTTTATTTGAAGGAACTATTGCCGAAACAAATAGGGAAACAACGGCTTTAGATGATGAAAATAGTATTTTTTCATTTCTTAATTTTAAGAGTAAAAAAAGGGAACAGCCCAAATTGACTGTTGCAGACGAAAAACGCCTTTCTCCGATAGAGCAGATGGCAAAATTGGCCGAACAAGGAGATGTTAATGCGCAACTGTCTTTAGGGTATATTTATTTATATGGTGGGGAAGGCGAGGCTGTTGATTATGATAAGGCCTTTGAATACTACGCTCAAGCGGCTTTGCAAAATGATAATGTCGGATTAAATAATCTTGGCAGTTTGTATTATAGTGGTATAGGTGTTCCTCGCAATACGAGTAAAGCAGCCGTCTTGTTTGAAAAAGCGGCTGATCTGGGGAATGTGGATGCTGCTGTCAATCTTGGATTTATGTTGATGAGTGGAAACGGAATTGCACAAAATAAGCAAAAAGCTATGAGTTGGTTCGAAAAAGCGGCAGAACAGAAAAATCCGACAGCTCAATTTATGGTTGGTTACGCACATTATACCGGAAAGTTATTGCCGCGTGATTATAAAAAAGCCGCAGAGGAAATGCGTGCTGCCGCAGATGCGAAATTTGATGAAGCACAATATCAGCTTGCATTGATGTATATCAATGGTCATGGGTTTCCGCAAAACTATAGTAATGCGGTTAAATATTTGAAACTTGCCATTTCTCAAGGGCATATTAATTCAATGATGACCTTAGGTGATATTTGGGAACGTGGTGAAAAATATACTAAGGATATGTATTGGGCACATATTATGTTTAACTTAGCCGCAGTTCGTGGAGCTTCTGGCGCAAACCAACGTCGAGATGCAATAGAAAAACGGTTGAAAATTGATGAGGTTTTACAGGCTCAGGCAGAGGCTGAACGTTTTCATGAAAAAAAATCAGACTTAACCAACTATATTCATCAAACTTTTGGAACTAATATTCGCGACTTTATTGATAGTTATCGCTAGGGATTAGAGAGGTTGTTTATTGGACAGCTAAAAAAGGAAACGCTCTGTTATCAAACAGAGCGTTTTTTATAATAAAAGTATTGAAAACATTATTGCCCGTCGCGCTACGACTGCAAACGAGAAACCTCAACAGCCGCTTAACTATTGCCCGTCGCGCTGCGACATGAATTTTTCCAGCCAGTGAATGTTGTACTGACCATCAATAAATTCAGCTTGCGAAATGATGTCTTGGTGCAACGGAATAGTTGTTTTAACACCTTCAATCACAAATTCCTCTAAAGCACGACGTACTCTCATCAGAGTTGCATTACGTGTTTTACCGCTGACAATCAGTTTGGCAATCATGCTGTCATAAAACGGCGGAATGCTGTATCCGGAATAGATTTCCGAATCAACACGAATTCCCAAACCACCCGGAGCATGCCATTCGGTGATTTTACCGGGGCAGGGCGCAAATGTTGCCGGATCTTCAGCATTAATACGACATTCCATGGCATGACCACTGAAAGTGATGTCATCTTGTGTGTAGCCTAAAGCGGCGCCACTGGCGATTCTCAATTGTTCACGAACGATATCAATACCTGTAACGGCTTCGGTAATCGGGTGTTCAACTTGCAAACGAGTGTTCATTTCCATGAAGTAGAAACGACCGTCTTCAAATAAAAATTCCAATGTGCCGGCGCTGGTATAACCGATTTTTTCAATAGCTTTGCGAACGATTTCACCAATCTCGTGACGTTGCTGAACATTCAGAGCCGGAGAAGGTGTTTCTTCAATAACTTTTTGGTTGTTGCGCTGGATGGAACAGTCACGTTCGCCCAAGTGAACAACGTTACCATATTTATCAGCCAAAACCTGCATTTCAATATGACGAGGTTTTTGCAAATATTTTT
>CAYLIN010000080.1:0-6363 GCA_964383725.1 uncultured Azospirillaceae bacterium
CGTAAGGAGCCAGATAAGTATCGACAGAAGAGAAAGCTTGCGCTCCGGCCCATTCGTTCTGCAGAGTGCCCATAAAGTTAACCATCTGGCCAACAGCCGCAGATAAGTGTTTTGCCGGACCGGCTTCGGTTTTACCCGGAACACCGTTGAAACCTTCATGCAACAGGTTTTTCAATGACCAACCGGCACAATATGCAGCCAACATATCCAAATCGTGAATATGAATATCACCGTTACGGTGAGCTTCACCGACATTTGCCGGATAAACATGGCTCAACCAGTAGTTGGCTGTGACCTTACCGGAAACGTTTAAGATCAAACCACCGTTAGAATAGCCTTGGTTGGCATTAGCATTAACACGCCAATCCAATCTTTCGAGATATTCATTGATAGAGCTTTCAACATCAACCATAACTTTCTTGTCAGAACGCATACGATTGCGTTGGTCACGATACAAGATATAGGCTTTAGCTGTTGCAAAATAGTTAGAAGAAATAAGAACCTGTTCAACAATATCCTGAATATTTTCGATTGAAGGAAGAGTTTCAGCATATTTATGCTTTAAAACCTTCATAACCTGCGCTGTCAGCAATGAAGTTTCTTCATCACCAAACTCACCAGTTGTGGTACCGGCTTTGTTAATGGCATTAAAAATTTTATCGCTATCAAAAGGGGCTAATGTTCCGTCTCTTTTGGTA
The DNA here is from genome assembly GCA_964383725.1 of uncultured Azospirillaceae bacterium. Classification (GTDB taxonomy): domain Bacteria; phylum Pseudomonadota; class Alphaproteobacteria; order RF32; family CAG-239; genus CAZU01. Next base: position 699 of record CAYLIN010000080.1, read on the forward strand.
ACGTTTTCGATGTGAACCTTCTCGGTGTTATGGTTATCTGAACTGGACATTTTTATTGTGCTTTCCTTAAAAAATATTGCGTTTTCTCAGTTGCCGTCTCTGACACTATGTGTACAATATATAGTATTAAAAAAAAGTAAACACCCCATATATTGTATTCCACAGTTTTTAAAAGGTATTTTTGCTTGCGCTGACCTTGTCCAGTATTTTGGGATAAATAAGGGAGCTTCTCAACATAAAAAAAACTCATTTTAAAGGGGCTTATCTCTATCCTCTTATAAATCAATCATAAAAAAATTTTTGCCATGTAGATAAATTTGTTAAGAACTTTGATTCCAGAAAATACGTCCAAAATTTTGCATAAAAAAATGCACTTTTGAGTATAAGACTCCGAAGATTCTAAAACCATAATCACATAAAAAAGGATTCCCGAATCTGGGAATCCTTTTCTTTTTTTTTGCGAATCGATTATTTAGTTCGGACGCTTAACAACATCTTCACCAACAATGCCGGATTCGATATATTCATCCGTACATTGCGGACCGACACAACGCTTAAGAACCGTAGCCTTACGCCCCGGTGTCAATCCTGTTACCCGAATCGACGGGACATAGACATCCTTAATTGAAATTTTGAATGTCAGGTATCCGGCAGCACCATTTTCATCAGCAATATAGACTTTGATATTATAAGCACCGACATTTCCAGGCATTGCCGTTCCGCGGAAAGTTCTGGTCGATTCATCAAAATTCAGCCAATCCGGCAACGGACTGTCATCAATCTGACCAGCCTTAACAATAACCTTATTCCCAAAATCCATCTTATTAAAGACTGCCTGAGGAATCCGAATATTAATCTGTTGTCCGGTTTCAACTTCTACGTCAGGCATCAGTTTTTGAGAGGACAGATTAACCGGCGGACGCTTAACCGGAACGTCTAACAGATACGGACGATTATCCGGTAAAAATTCACCTTTGCGCCATTTTTCAAGAACACCACGCAGATAAACCGCTATCTTAGATGGTTTTTCATTCAGCATATAATAAGGAATCGCATCCATACCCAATGCAGAATACAAGTTACCGAGCGCATCTTGTAAGTCAACATATGCCAACATTGCTTTAACTTCATCTTCAATCGCACGAGCAGATTCAAGCTGGCTTTGCTCAGCACGACGCCCATCTTGTAAGGTTGTATCTTCAGCAATATCTTCTGACACATTTGCCAATTCATGACTGATTTGATAGTCTTCAATCGCAGACATATAGCGAGCCCAAGAAACATAGACCTGCGTCAGAATAAGCGTACTCATCCGTTGACGACGCAAAGCTTCAAGCTCGTTCTCCGTCGGATTGCCGATATTCTCAAAAGCACTCATACCGATTTGTTTTGCACGTTTTGCCCATTTGCGGTTATAATAAGCAGGATCATTTTTATATTTAGCCTGACCGGGATCTTTGAATTCACGGAATGACGCTTTGATTTCTTCAATATTAGTCACCATATCACGGACACGCAATTCCGGACGATTGGTCAAGGCAATCCACTCCATTTCGCTCAGAGAACTTTTGATTTCAGGAAGTTCAAAGTTACCATATTCCTTACCGACCAAACGATATTCCGTGGACGGATGGAATCCCATCAAGCTGGCCAACCGGACTTCAGATGTTTCCATATCACGCTTTAAAGATGACAAAGTTTTTACAGCTTCCATATATTTTCTTTTTTTGATCAAGTCAGGCATTGTTAAACTTCTACCTTTGCGAGACAATTCTTGTGAACGCGCATTCAACTCGTCAACCTCTAAAGTCATATATTCAATCATATCATCAACCGTCGGCATAATTTTTTGGGCGGTCAAAGCTTTCCAATATAAAACGCGGGTTTCCTGCAATAAGTTATGGATAACTTTACGACTTTGTTCAAAAGCGACACCGGCTTTATATTGCGGATCTTGCGTTTGGTAATAAACAGTACCGACATCCAATATATTCCATGCCAACTTCAGCTCACTGTCCATCGCAGAGTGATTATCTGTATTGACATATCCAGCAGAAGAGAAAATTTCCGGCAAACGATTAGACGGCGAACGTCCGACCTCAACCAAACTCTGTTGATAGCTGACCAGGCGACGCGTGTAATTATATTTAAGAGCCAAAGCCATTGCCATGTACATATCAATCGGTTTTTCAATTTTTCGGGCTGATGATGCATACATTGTCTGCATATCAACATCGACGCGGATTGCTCTGTCCCAATCCGTATAAGATGCCGGCGCAGGAACGGAAGATGGATACCCCCCATTATCCAACGAACAAGATGCGGTTAAAACACCACCTATTAAAAGAGATGCCAAAAGTTTTTTCATTGTTATATCCTTAAGAACACGTATTCTGTTTTTAAGTTATAGCAATATTTTGTATATTAACAGTATTTATTTGCTTTTATTCAACTTTTATGTATAAAATAAGTTTAGAAAGACAGGAAACGAGGCACAATGTTCGATATTTTTCAAACTATTTTTAAATATAAGGAAAAAGAAAGCCCAGATAAACTAGGCTTTTATCCGGAAAAAGTGCATATTAACGCCATGCCGGAACGTCGCTATCTGTGGACATCCCGTATGTTAGTTATTATCGCCTGTATCAGCATCAGTTTCAGCATGATGCTGGCTTGTGCCGTTTATGTCCTGCTCCCACAAAGAGGCGCGGCCCCCCTTTTGTTGCAAACAAATAAATATTTCAGCCAGCTGGAATTGACCGATGTTGCTGAACGAGGCGTTTCGGTCATGGATTTGATTGCCGAAGAATATATTGAAGAGTATATAAATTTGCGCCATGTTATCAGCAACGATTATGATGAATTGGTAGCCAGATGGTCTCCCGGCTCAAAACTTTACTGGCTTTCCGGACGTTCTGTCTTTCAAAATTTTGCAACAAATGATGTGCAAAATAACATTGCGCAATTTCGCATGAGCGGCATTGTACGTCTGGTAGAAGTGGAATGGGTACGGCGTTTGACAAGAGGACTATGGCATGCCCAGTTTCTTACTTTGGATTATTATCCGGGAGAATACACTCCAATTATTAATATTTGGAGAGCTTATTTACGTGTTACGTTTACGACAATTAATTTTGCAAACAAGAATCAACGCGAAATGAACCCTTTTGGTTTTATGGTATTAAATTACTCCCTCGCCTATAAAGGAACACCTGATGAACCAGAAAGTTATTTGAATACCGCTCGTGATGTACGCAACCAAAACTACGCTTATTAACCCAAGGAAAATTAATGCCGGGAATATTTAACACATTGTTCCGTTATCGGGAAAAGAAAAGCCCCGATAAGCTCGGTTTGTATCCTGAAGCGGTTGACATCTCAGCCATGCCGGAACGTCGCTATCTGTGGACTTCTCGCATTTTGGTTATCTTTGCGGCAATAAATATCAGTATTACAATGGCTCTTGCCTCAACAATTTTTGTTTTATTGCCGTTGCGAGGGGCAAAACCAAGCTTGTTCTCTGTCAATCAAGACCATTTTAAACTTGAGAGAATTCAACCGCAGGAAAAAACAGCTAATATGCAAGATTTGATAACAGAAATGCATATTGAAGAATATATAAAGTTACGGCATGAAATTCCGGAATCACCGGCAAAACTTTATGAACTTTGGGGTGATAATTCCAGACTTTCTTGGTTGTCATCTTCCTCCGTGTTCAGCGCATTTAAACAAAAAGCAACTTTTACGTTAATTAATGATTTCATTATCAACAAACTGAGAAGAAAAGTCGAATTCGACTGGATTGTTCCCCAGACAAAATCGTTCTGGAGTGCTCAATTTCGGACTATTATTAGCTCACCTCGCCATGAAAAGCCACAAATTTTAATCTGGCGTGCCTATTTGCGTGTTAAATATGATACTATTCCGGCAGAAAAAACTGATTATCTACTAAACAATTCTTTCGGTTTCAGAGTCACCCAATATTCATTATCCTATCTTGGAACCCCCGAACAATCTGCCGGATATTTAGAAACAGCAAAAGATCTGACATTGAAAACAATAGATTCAGAAAACTAAATAAACAAAAAAAGCGTCTGTCTCAGACGCTTTTTTATATTCATTAATCGCTTATAATTTGACTTTCTTATCCAGACGTTCCAATTCATCAATATAATAAGAAATCAAACTAAGCCCTTTATTCCAAAATTCAGGACTTTTTGCATCTAAGCCAAATGGTTTCAGCAAATGATCATAACGCTCAACTCCGGTTCTGGACAACATGTGTAAATATTTATCTTCAAAATCCTTTACATTTCCTTCCTGATAAACCTGATATAGCGAATTCACCATACAATCCGCAAAGGAATAAGCATAAACATAAAACGGGCTATGGAAAAAATGGCTAACACCGGACCATATGGATCGACTGTCATCATCAACGATCACATATTTTCCCAGACTTTCACGCATTTCTTCCAACCAAATCTCTTCAAAACGCTCCGGAGATAATTCGCCTTTTTTGCGTTCTTCATGACATCTGGTTTCAAAGAAATGAAATGCTATTTGACGGATTGCCGTATTAATCATATCATTTACTTTTGAAGCAATCAGACATAATTTAGCTTTGTCATTATCTTGTTTTGACAGCAAGGATTGGAAAGTTATCATTTCACCAAAGACAGAAGCAACCTCGGCTAATGTCAGCGGCGTGTCATCATTCAACTCACCTTGTTCAATACTCAAACGCATGTGACAACCATGTCCCAACTCATGCGCCAAAGTCAAAACATCATTCTGCTTACCGATAAAATTCAACATTAAATACGGATGAAATTTCTTCGGCAACGGCATTGCAAAAGCACCGCTCTGCTTTCCATCACGAGGCGGAACATCAATCCAAGAATGCTCAGGATTGAAAAATGGCTCAGCCAATTTTTTGAGTTTTGGAGAAAATCGCTGATATGCCTCTAAAACTGTTTGTACACTTTCATCCCAACTGTACAGTTTATCATCACTAAACGGCAATGGCGCATTTCTGTCCCAATATTGAATCTTTTTAACCCCCAACCATTTAGCTTTTAATTTATAAAAACGTTCGGCAATATTCTTATATTGGCCACGAACGGCATCAGTTAGAGCATTCAAAGCTTTTTCATCAACCTGATTATCCAAATTGCGCGCAGATACAGGGGCTTTATAACCACGATGATTGTCGCTGATGGCTTTATCTTTAATAATCATATTATAGATGAAGGTAAACAGCTTTGAATTTTCTTTCAATACGCGATTAAGCTCTTTTCCTGCTTTTTCTCGGACTGCCGGATCTTTATCTTGCAGCAGCTTAGAAATCTCAGCATTATTATATTCCTTGCCGTCAACCGTATATTTTAAAGTAGCAGAATGCTCATCATACAGACGACGCCAGGCCCCGCCGGATGTTACAGCTTTATCGTGAAAAATTTCCTCAACAGGTTCGGATAACTCATAAGCCTTAAAACGGCGAACACGCTCCAAAAACGGCTTATATTTCGCAACCTGCTTATCTGCCAACAATTCCTTGAATTTTTCCTGAGATAATTGATTAATTTCCAACGTAAAAAAGATTTCCGGTTTAGAATATTCGGTCATCTTTTCTTCAATCTGCTGATAAAAAGCAACCGCTTTG
>CAYLIN010000081.1:0-6283 GCA_964383725.1 uncultured Azospirillaceae bacterium
GACTGGTTGGAAATTTTGGGTTGCGGGATGGTTCATCCGAACGTTTTAAAAGCTTGCGGTATCAATCCTGATGAATACCAAGGATTTGCCTTTGGTTTAGGATTGGATCGTCTGGCTATGTTGAAATACGGCATCCCTGATTTGCGTGACTTTTTCGCTTCTGATGTTCGTTGGATGAAGCATTACGGCTTTGTCCCATTGGATGAATCCTCCATGACCGGAGGTCTAAGTAATAACGGCGGCGCAGCCAGATAGGAGATGCTGAGATGAAATTTACATTATCATGGTTAAAAGAACATTTAGACACTAATGCTACCGTTGATGAAATTGCAGACACTCTAACCCGTATCGGTTTGGAAGTTGAAGAAGTTTCCAATCCGGCTGCGGCCCTCAAAGGTTTTATTACCGCTCGTGTTGAAGAATGTGGTATGCATCCGGATTCTGACCACTTGCATTTGCTGAGTGTCAATAACGGTAAGCAAAATTTGCAAGTTGTCTGTGGCGCTCCCAATGTGAAAAAAGGATTGGTTGGTGTTTTCGCACCCGTTGGTACGCTCATTCCTTGCTACAATGAAACATTGAAAGTCGGTAAAATTCGCGGCGTGGAAAGCTTTGGCATGCTCTGCTCGGAAAAAGAGTTAGGTATCGGTGAAGATCATAGCGGTATTATTGAACTGCCTGCAGATACTCAAATAGGTATTAATGCAGCTGAAGTTTTGAATTTTGATCCGGTATTTGATATTTCCATTACTCCAAACAGAGCAGAATGTTTAGGTGTCAGAGGAATTGCGAGAGATTTGGCCGCTGCAGGTCTCGGCACATTAAAGCCTCTAAACATTTCCAAGAATAACAGCGTATTCAAATCCCCAATTAAAGTAAAAGTTGAAGATTTTAAAGCCTGCCCGACTTATGTCGGCCGCTATATTCGCAATGTTAATAACAAAGTGGAAACGCCCAAATGGATGAAAGACCGTTTGGCGGCTGTCGGCTTACGCTCAATTTCTCCGCTGGTTGATATTACCAACTATATTAACATTGATATGGCTCGCCCATTGCATGTTTTTGATGCTGACAAATTGGTCGGTGATATTTGTGTCCGTATGGCTCGTGACGGAGAAAAATTTGTTTCTCTGGAAGATAAAGAGTATACTTTAGACAGCCAATCTTTAGGTATTTGTGATGGTGATGGTATCCAATGTTTGGGTGGTATTATGGGCGGTGCCTCTAAAGGCTGTTCTGCCGATACGACCAATGTCTTTTTGGAAAGCGCTTTATTTGCACCGGAATGTATTGCCCGTACCGGTCGTAAATTCCAAATTGATTCAGATTCACGTTATCGTTATGAACGCTGGGTTGACCCGAAATCTAACATCACCGGTTCTGAATACGCAACCCAATTGATTTTGGATATTTGCGGCGGTGAAGCTTCTGAAATGGAAATTGCCGGTAATGAAAATTGTCAGGAACGTGTGGCTTATATTCGCCCGTCTCGTATGCTTGATTTTGTCGGCATTGAAGTCTCCAAAGAAAAAATTATTGAGATTTTGAATAATCTCGGTTTCCAGACAAGCGATAACGGAGATAAAGTCAAAGCTGTTTCTCCAAGCTGGCGCGGAGATATTGAAGGCGAACATGACCTTATAGAAGAAATTGTCAGAATGATTGGTTTAGATAACATTCCGGCAATATCCCTTCCCTGCGACATGTTCCCCAAACAAACATTAACTCCGGCTCAACGTCGAACTGTTACCGTCAGACATGAATTGGCTGACCGCGGTATGCTGGAAACAGTTACGTGGAGTTTTACAGACTCTAAAACTGCTAAGGATTTCCGCCGTTCACAAGATGTGGTTCTAATTTGCAATCCTATTGCCGCCGACATGGACGAAATGCGTCCGTCATTATTACCGAATTTGTTGTCTGCTGTTCGTAACAATACGGCTCGCGGCTATGCTGATGTTGCTATTTTTGAGGTCGGACCGGAATTTTATGGTCGCAAACCGGGTGACCAGACATTAGTGGCTGCCGGTGTGCGCTCAGGTATGACTGCTAAAAAGCACTGGTTGGAAGATGTTCGTCCTTATGATGTGTTTGATGCAAAAGCAGACGCCTTGGCTGCTATTGCTGCGGCAAACGGTCCGTTTGACAGTGCTCAAATCACAACAGATGCACCGACATATTACCATCCGGGGCGCAGTGGTGCTTTCCGTTTGGGCAAAAATGTTATTGCTTACTTCGGTGAAATCCATCCGCTGATTTTGAAGAAATTCGGCATCAAACAGCGTGTGGTCGCTTTTGAGGTTTATCTGGATAATATTCCTCTGCCGCGTGCTGCCGCCGGTAAAGGTAAGAAAAAATTGGAATTATCTCAATTCCAGCCGGTTGATAAAGATTTAGCATTTGTTTTGGACAAATCCGTTCCGGCCGCTGAAGTTTTAGCTGCCGCTAAGACTGCGGATAGAGAAAACATCGCTGATGTCCGAATCTTTGATTTATACGAAGGTGATAATTTGCCTGAAGGTAAAAAATCTTTGGCTTTAACCGTTACCTTCCAACCGAAGGAAGCAACCTATAGTGATCAAGATATTGAAACCTTGATGCAAAAGGTTATTGTCGCTGTCGGCAAAAAGTGTAACGCCGTGTTACGCTCATAATAAAAAAAAACGAAGGGCTGATTGAAAAACAATCAGCCCTTTTCTTTTCAGGATTACTCACTTGTTTTAGTTGCCCCATATTTGCGAAGCAAGTCTATCATCTCATCACAATCAGCTAAATCGAGAGGATAGAAGCCTACGTAAAATTTATTGGGATTAGCCCCTTTTTTTAAGGCACACTCAGCATCATTCAGATTATTGAACAAGAGAGCTCGTATCAGTTCTGATTGAACCTTTTTTTTCATTTCTATCTTTTCAATAATCTTGAAAGGAATGAATATCATCAAAACGACAATAATGATGATTGGTTTCATAAATAATTTTTTTTTAATTTATTAAACTTATATTTTCACTGTAAAATATTATAGAGTATTAATGTGTGTCAATAAGTTTGTTATTTTTAATAAAATGTGGTATACATATCATAATGTTTGTGTTAGAATTTTAGCATATACGGAGTTAATGCATGATTGAAATAGCCCTTTACAGTAACCGAAATGATGAATTTGCAACACATGATTATCAGACGGTTTCCCTTGAACCTTTTTCAGCCAACTCTTTTGCTGATTTTCAGCAAGAAGCGCAGCGTTTTATTCAAAAATATCATCAAAACAAAGTTGTTGTCATAAACAAATATCCGGTGAATTTTAATCTTAATCTTTTTGCTGTTGCATTATCTACAGAATCTCTACGGATAGAGAATCGTATCAATTGTGTGGCTATTCAGGTTTCTGATTTGGAGGCAGCAACCGAAGCTTATAAACCTTATATTGCACTTACATTTGGTCAAAAATATATTCACAGCCTACAAGAAATGGCCGAACAAGCTTTGTTTAAAGATATATCATCTTTAGGATATTTGGGGTTAAAAGTTATTCAGAATTATACCGATAAATCTCTCACGTTATCTCTGAAGGGCGTGAAAGAACTTCCAAATATCAATGCCACTACTTTTTCCGATACCTTATTTGCAGTGAGTTATATCAAAACACTGGCTTTACTGAAACAAGACTATTCTGTCACAGTAGATTTACGTTGCTTTGAAAAAAGCGCCTCCTTTGATGAAGACGCTGTACTTTCAAAACTTACCGACGCGATACTTTCTTTGATTTAGTTTTATTTATTCGATTAAGAACAGCCTCTGCAAAAACACGTAGTGGACTGGATAAAATTTGCGGATGTAAATCTTTCGGCTCTACTCCCATATGGTCGGCAATATTTACAAACTCATCCCAATCTATTGCATATTTCGGACAAAGCAAATCTTTTAGATTATGGCAGTCATAACGAACAGCTGGATCGACAAAAAAGCCTTTACTGCTAATAGCTGTCGGTAAAGCTGCATTTGCAGTTTCACAGCCAGAATATGAATCCATACTATGAACGACGAGTGTATTATCAATCCCTAAAATTCCGGGATAAATATTTCCTAATTTTTCAAAGTCTTTAAGTTGCTCTTCATACTTTCCGGAATAGATACGCCAATTGTTTCGATCGTCGTCCGTTTTAGCTATTTTCTTACAGTTTTGGAATAAGATGTTCGGCGTTTCTTGTGTGTTTTCGTATAAATAATCCACTGTTTCATTTGGTGTCCGCGGACCGTTTACAAAGACAACACCATATCCGCAACGACTTAGACGCAAGGCATCATTCAACATTTTTTTACCATAGTTAACACCAAAGACGATTTCAGGACCATCGACACGTCCGCCAAGACAAAAAACAATATGCTTTGAACAGGAAATATAACTTTTCAACTTATCACACTGTTTTTGAAGTACGCCCCCGTCGGTTATCTCAGCTAACTTAGCTAAAAGCTCCTTATGTTTTTCTAAAACAACATGTCTGCTGAAATTATTAATTGTTCCAACTGTAACTAAAACCTTTTTTTTCAGAGCTCTGTTTTGTAAAAGACGAATTCTTGTTCTAAAGGTTAACATGTGTTTAGGCACGTTAATTAAATCAATATATTTATACTTATGTAAACGACTGGTTAGAATAACCGTGAAAACCTCGCCTAACTTATTCTGGAGATAATATTCTTTTACCAAGCGACAAACGATATCGATGTTTTCGGCTGAAAAATTCCCATCTGTTGCATCATAAACCGTAATAAAGATGTGGGGTATTTCATGCGTTTTTTGAAAATATTTATCTAACATCGGAAATATTTTTTGTTTTAAGGAATGATATGTTTCATGCTTCGTTTCGAATAAAGAAGTTTTTAATTCAGATGTTTGGTTAACACCTTCCGGCAACAAGAAAGCTTGATCATTATAATCTAAGCCGGTTAAATCTGATAAGGCTCGAAAAGCGCCTAAAATTTGATTATGATACCCTAAATTTAAAGATGGTAAAGCAAATACTGCTAAACGATTACTGTCCATTGTTTTTCTCCACATTCCACAGATAGGAGAATTGTAACAACATTTACTTAAAATAAGATTAAATCTAAATTTTACTACATATCCGCACCGGAACTACGCCCACCAAACGGGTTAATCATTCCGACACCACCGAAATATTTACGGAAAAAGCCAACATCTTGTCCATGAGCCTCAGTTTCATTTTTATTTATATTAATATCCTGACCATCTTTTTTGCTCATGCGGGTAATTTCTTGAACTTCATCTTTATCATTAAACTTGATTGTCAAAACATCACGATTAACTTCATCCGGCGCTAAAAAAGCAACGCGCTTAACATCTGAAGACATATAAATCCAAGTATTTTTATCAAATGAAACAACTGTTGACGGCGCCCCCAATATACGACGAACATCAGCCCGACTATCACCAACAGAAATTTGACTGATACGCTCGTTGGAAGGCATATTGCCGTTATGTGTCATAAACCATTCATTGGTCTTTTCAGTTGAACAACCTGAGGTCAGTAACAGCACACAAGAGTAAGTACAAATCATTTTGCTTATTGACATGGTGGTATCCTTGACATTATATCCTAATTTATAATTTGTTTTGTTATAACATAAGGAAAATATTTATGCAAAATCTTTTTTCTTATCCGTTGAAGATTGAGGATCTGACAGCGGCTTCTCGTCACTACAAACTTAAAGCCGATGAAAAACAACTGGTATATATTGCCGAAGTTTTAAAGATTGCCGGCGCCAAAAGTTGGGAAGCAGAAATGACCGTACAAATGCGCAAAAAAGAACACTCGCTGACCGTTAAAGGAAAAGTTTATGCTCAACTGGAACAGACAAGTGTTATTTCTTTGGAAAACTTTATAAAAACTTATGAGTCGGAATTTGAGATTATCTATGATACCACACTCACCCCAAAAGATTTAGAGGAAATGGAATTTGATTTTGATGATGATGTTCCTGACGTTATCATCAACGGGCAAATTGATTTGGCAGAGATCGGATTGGAGCAAACAGCCCTGGTCTTAGATGACTTTCCGCGGCAAGACGGAGAGGTTTTTGAGTTCAAATCCGAGTTTGATGAAGAGACTACAAAACAGGCTAATCCCTTTGCAGCTTTAGCAAAACTAAAGAAATAAACATGTTTGGCATAAAAAATCCTTGCAAAATAATAAAATATTGAGTAAAAGAATTGCAGAATTTCGCAAAACGGTGTTTTATTTAGTTGATTTTAGAAATAAGATGA
>CAYLIN010000082.1:0-797 GCA_964383725.1 uncultured Azospirillaceae bacterium
TTCGTTGCTAAAAACGACATTTTCCAAGAATATGTTGCTGATGCTGCCATCGTTGCTTTGAAGAGCAATGGTGAAGTTTGCGACATGAAAACTTTCAATTGCCCGAAATGTGGTAAAACTTTTGAAGAACGCCTGACAGATATGATTGCCAAGATTGGTGAAAATATGAACCTGCGCCGCGCTAAAGTTGTTGAAGTCAACAACGGTGTTGTTGCTTCTTATATCCACAACGCTGCCGGTGCTAATATTGGTAAAATCGGCGTTTTGGTTGCTTTGGAATCAACTGCAGATAAAACAAAATTGGCTGAACTGGGCAAACACATCGCTATGCACATCGCAGCAACAAACCCTGTTGCGTTAAATATTGCTGGTGTTGATCCTGCTGCTGTTGAACATGAAAAATCTATCTATGCTGAACAAGCTAAAGCTTCAGGCAAACCGGAAAATATCATTGAAAAGATGGTTGAAGGTCGTGTTCGCAAGTTCTATGATGAAGTTGTTTTGGAAGAACAGGCTTACATTATGGATCCTGATAAGAAAATCAAACAAGTTGTTGCTGACGCAGCCAAAGAATTAGGCGCAGACATCAAAATTGTTGATTTTGCTTGCTTCAAACTGGGTGACGGTTTGCAGAAAAAAGAAGAAGATTTTGCAGCTGAAGTTGCTTCTCAGCTCAAAAAATAATTCTTTTAGAATATCTAAAGCCCCGCAAAATGCGGGGCTTTTTGTTGGACAATAATATGTCCGCCTGAAAACTGCAGCCCAAACTCCTATTCGGGAGTTCGATCCCTGTCTTT
>CAYLIN010000082.1:897-6099 GCA_964383725.1 uncultured Azospirillaceae bacterium
TCACCATAAAAAAACCGCCTAAATCGGCGGATTTTTTATGGTGGAGCCAGGGAGGCTGGCTACGCCTGCTTGGTTTTCTTCGCTTCGCTCATCGGCGTACTTCCGTCCGCCTGAAAACTGCAGCCCAAACTCCTATTCGGGAGTTCGATCCCTGTCTTTTATTCACCATAAAAAAACCGCCTAAATCGGCGGATTTTTTATGGTGGAGCCAGGGAGGATCGAACTCCCGACCTATTGATTGCGAACCAATCGCTCTCCCAACTGAGCTATGACCCCTTAACAATAGCGAGTACGAGGTCGAGCGCGCCTTGGGTACCTAGTTTCTCTGCGCTTGTTATCACTTCACTTGCTCAACAAGGTAGCCAAGATGTTACAGACGAAAACAACAAACTTTTGTTGTTTTCACTTAGCCATCCCAACTGAGCTATGACCCCTTAATAATAGCGACACAAAGTCGAGCGCGCCTTGGATACCTAGTTTCTCTGCTTATTTCAGCAACGGCTTACTATACTTTTGGCTTAACCCTATTTTCCTCTATCGTCAACAATTAAAACGCATTTTTGATATGATTAAGTTTTAACGACGAAGAAACCAAAATCGCATCAAAACGAACATCAAAATCTTGATATTGATGATTATGTGCAATAAATGCTTCTGCAGCTTTACGAATCCGCTCTTGTTGCTTTGAAAGAATCGCATAAGCGGCTTGTTCTTGATCAGATCGCTTTTTAACTTCCACAAAAATAAGGGCTTTTCTTTTGCGGACAATCAGATCCACCTCGCCGGCGTGTGTTCCGCGACCGGTGACATAGTTTCGCCGCACAGGCATATATCCCTTGAAAAACAAGAAAATCAAAGCCAAAAGTTCGGCAAAATGTCCGCTATGATAATTATTCATTTTTTATCTTTAGTGCTAAATCGTAAACTTCATTTTTATTGAGTCCATATTGCTCAACCAGCGTTTTGACCGCCCCTTTCAGACTTTGTTTTTGTAGCTCTTGACGAAGCAATGCATCAACATCAACTTGTGTTTTGGTATTTTCATCCGGTGGGGCAACCATTAAAACAATTTCCCCTTTGGGTTCGTTTTCCTCAAAATGCGCAATAAGTTCTCGCGCCGTCCCATTGCGGCATTCCTCATAAATCTTGGTAATTTCACGAGCAACCGCAATTTCTCTATTTCTAAACACATCAACCATCACATGCAGGGTTTTGGTCAAACGGTTAGCTGTTTCATAAAACACCAAAGTTGTCTCTATATCTTTCAGCTTATTGAATAAATCTGCTCGCGCCTTATCTTTATTGGGAATAAAACCAGCAAACATAAAGCTGTTGGTTGGAAGCCCCGATAGTTGCAGCGCACAAATTAATGCACATGGACCGGGAATCGCATAAACACCAACTCCTTGACGGCGACATTGTTTTATCAGGTGAAATCCGGGATCGGAAATCAGCGGACTGCCCGCGTCACTCACTTGTGCAACAGCCAATCCCTGATTGACATAATCAATGAGAATCTGAGCCTTTTCATCCTCATTATGATCATGAAAGGCTATAAATGTTTTCTTTTGATTTAATCCGAGAAGAGAAAATAGCTTTTTCGTTACACGAGTATCTTCACAGGCTATTATATCCGCCTCGTTCAAAACCTCTTTAGCACGAAGAGAAATGTCGTTCAGATTGCCAATCGGGGTAGCTACAATATATATTCCGCTTTTCAAAAGACCTCTCTTTACAAGACATAAAATTTAAACTAAAACTTGAATTAGATTGTTTTATATTTTGGGATAAATTGCAAGTGTTAAAAAAATTTAGTCTTTTTATTGCCTGTTTAAGCCTGTGCGGTTGCTTTTCAACTAAAGGACCGGAAATTTCCTCCAGCGGCGGCGCAAAAGCTATTAATACCGATATTAGTGAAATTAATCTTTCACAAGACGGAAGAGGTTTCCGTGTCGGTGTTTTGCTTCCCTTAACAGGACAAGCCTCTAAACAAGGGCAAGGTTTGCGAAATGCGACAATGCTCGCTTTAGAAGATGTGCGAAACCCTAATCTTATTTTGCAATACTATGACACAAAAAGCACACCATCCGGTGCAAGAGTTGCTGTTGAAAATGCTATTCGTCAACGTTCAGATATGATTATCGGCCCTCTGATGAGTACGGAAGTTCAAGCCATTGCTAATGAAACAATTTATCAGGGTGTGCCTGTTATTGCTTTTTCTACAGCTCAAGATGTTTTACAGCCGACAGTTTATACGTTAGGGCTTTTGGTGGAAGAACAGGTCAATCGTATTATGACTTATGCGGCGCAAAAAGGTAAAAAACGCTTTGCTTTGTTAATTCCCGACAACATGACAGGTAGTGCTGTTGCAAAAGCCGCGGTAAAATCAGCTCAAAAAAATAATGTTAATGTAACCGCTATTGCTTTTTATCCGCCTGAAACATCTGATTTTTCAGAAATCATCAAAGAAATGACTAATCATCGTGTGCGCAAACAACGCCTGAATGCTCTCAAGGCATCTTTGCAAAAGCAGGCTGATGCAGGAAATGCCAGCGCGACTAAGGCTTTGCAGCGTCTTAAAACCAAAGAAGGCTTGGGAGATATTGGTTTTGATGCCGTTCTTATTCCGGAAACAGGGGCAAAGTTAACTTCAGCCATTTCGATGTTTGCTTATTATGATGTTGCTTATCCGCAAGTACAGTTTTTGGGAACATCTGTTTGGGAAAACGGACATTACAATAAAGAATCGATGATTGTTCGCAGTTGGTATCCGGCATTATCCCGAAGTTACAGCAATTATTTTTCAAACAAATATAATCAGCTCTTTGGAGAAAAACCAAGCAGTTTATATTCTTTTGCTTATGACGCTGTTGCTCTGGCAAATGAGCTGTCTAAACAGAATCCGGACAATATCAATAAAGCTATTACTAATCCCGATGGCTATGCCGGTATTAACGGAAGTTTTCGCTTGTTTGAAAACGGAACGAATCAACATAGTTTAGACGTGGTTGAAATTCGTCGTGAAGGAGATGTGGTCATTGACACAGCATCCAGAAGTTTTGTTGACAGCGGAAGTGATCAGCTCTTATCTGCTGTTGAAATCGACAGCACCTATCAAGCTCCCGCCATTTACGGAAAAGATCCATCAACAGCACAAATCTTAATTTATGGAGAAGTTCTGCCTATTGAAAATCAAGCACCATCAAAATTGACAACAGAAGAAGAACAAAAAGCTGTTTATGATGAATTGCGTCAAATGAACATTATTATCCCTTAACCAGAAAATCTACTTGAAAAAAGGTAGAATTCTGCTATGTATAAGCACTGGAGGACAGCGGGCTGACGGTTTGCCAATCCGGTCAGGTTCGGAAGAAAGCAGCCGTAACAAATGCGGTCAGGGTCGTCGTTCTCCACCATTTTTTATTTAGGTTGAACTTATGGCGGAAGAATCTTTAGATAATCAAAACAAACAATATGTCGTATTGGCACGTAAATATCGTCCGCAAAGTTTTGGCGAATTACTGGGGCAGGACGCTTTAGTGCAAACATTGACTAATGCCATTAAAAACAACCGCCTTCATCATGCTTATATTTTGACAGGAATCCGTGGAGTGGGAAAAACAACCACCGCCCGTTTAATTGCCAAGGCTCTGAACTGTACTGGAGAAGACGGCAACGGCGGTCCGACAATTAATCCTTGCGGGGTGTGCGAAAATTGTAAAGCCATCGCCTCATCTCGCCATATTGATATTTTAGAGCTTGATGCGGCTTCTCGTACCGGCGTTGATGATATTCGTGAAATTTTAGACGGTGTCCGCTATAAACCGACTAACGCCAGATATAAAATCTACATCATCGACGAAGTTCACATGTTGTCTAAAAATGCTTTCAATGCCTTGCTCAAGACGTTGGAAGAACCGCCTTCACATGTAATCTTCATTTTTGCGACAACCGAAATCCGCAAAGTGCCGATTACCGTTCTTTCTCGCTGCCAACGTTTTGATTTGCAGCGTTTGACTGTTGAAACGCTCACAAACCATTTTAAGAACATCATTCAAAAAGAAGGCCTGAAAGCTGAAGACGAAGCTTTGCATATTATTGCTAAAGCGGCTGACGGCTCATGCCGTGACGGCTTATCCCTACTTGACCAAGCAATATCTTTAGGCTCAGGTGAAGTTAAGACAGATATTGTTAAAAATATGATTGGTTTAGCTGATCGCAATCAGACATTTGTCTTGTTTGAAAACCTACTGGCCGGCAATGTTGACCAAGTGGTTGCCAACCTCAATGAACAATATAAAAACGGTGCTAATCCGACTACTTTATTGCAAGATTTAATCAATATCACACACTTGTTGGCTAAAGCAAAAATTGTTCCGACATCTATTGATACTGACGATTTGTCCGAAAGCGAAAAAGAGTTTTGTAAAAATTTAGCTCCTAATGCTTCTATTGCTATCCTTTCCAAAATCTGGCAAATGATGATTAAGGGAATCGGCGAATTAGCGATTGCTCCGGTACAGATTGATGCTCTGGAAATGATTTTAATCAGAGTTGCTTATTCCGCCAGCCTGCCAACGCCGTTTGAACTCTTAAACGACGTAAAAAAAAAATCTAGCTTAGCACCACGTGTTGTCCCAACAGCTGAAACTGTAAAACCTGTTTCCGCACCACAACAGACCATCGCTGATGATATGCGAGGTGTGGTTATGAACAAACCGGAAGATTTGCTTGCTTATCTGGAACAAAATAAAAAAATGCTTCTGGTTTATGCTTTGAAAAATGATGTTTCCATCAGTGAGTTTGCGCCCGGTCAAATAAAAATGACTGCCTCAGAAAAAGTGACTAATGATTTTCTGTTGAACTTGCAACACATTTTGATTGAAGCAACCGGTAAAAAATGGCAAATAGATATTTTACGCGGACCACTTGGTGAAACTATTGCCGACAGAGAATTAGCTGCTGACGCAGCAAATAAAAAAAACGTTTCTGACCTTCCTTTGGTTAAGGCGATTTTAGCAGAATTCAAGGGGGCTAAAATTGAAACGCTTACCCGCAAAATCAATGAAGAGAACCAAGAGGATTTGGACAGTTACGACGAACCTGAAACCTATTTTGATGAGGATTTATAAAGATGTTTAATATGCAAACAATCATGAAACAAGCTCAAGAAATGCAGAAAAAAATGCAGGAAATGCAAGC
>CAYLIN010000083.1:0-2026 GCA_964383725.1 uncultured Azospirillaceae bacterium
TGTTTACCACAATGCCGAAATTTCTGAAGATGTTATGCAGAAATTAGCTTAGTTTAAAGCCAAATAAAAATCCCCTGCATTTTGATAATGCGGGGGATTTTTTTAGACTTTACGCCACTGATCGTAGAATACCAGGTAGCCTTGCGGTGTTTTCTTTACATGTTGAAACAAGCGAACTTGAGCACCAGCGTGAAGCTTTTTTTTGTTGTCCAACATGATTCGTCCGAGTGATTTCGATTCCACAATCATCTCATCATAGAAGATAGTCTTTACGACAGCGTCATCGATTGCAACACCATTCTTAGGTCGAAAAAAAACAAGAGGTGTATTGTCTGTAGGATCATTATCGGGAATTTCAGCGTGATCAAACTCTACAATCATGCCTTTACTGAACAGTGTTGACCCAGGAACTATGTTTTTTTGGTAAAATTCGCAATTATTCAGTTTGAGAAGGTCCAGTCCTGATTGTTTGTTTACCATATGTAGTTGTCTATCAAAGAGCAACAAAATTGAAAATTGGCTATAGTATAGCTCTTGTTCCTTTATTCGATCCAAGCATTCTTCCTCTCTTTTCTGCTCTATTTCACGCTGTTTCTTGTTTTTTCTGTTGGTTAGGTAAACAAAAGTGGAAAAATAGATGAAAGCGATAATCACGAGTAAAGCGGAGGCGTCTACGAAGTTCCAGATTTCTTTCATAAAAATAGGATTTTTAATTGATTAATAATTTTAAGTTTGTCTGATTATATTGATAATAGAAATTGAGTCAATAAAAAAACGTCCCTATGCAGAGGGACGTTTAGGATAGGGGTTAGAAGAAGAGTACTTGGTATCCGGTGGTCGTTTCTTTAACGAACTGGTATAACATCACGTGATCGTCTTTGTGGTAAATCGAAGGATCTTTCAGGCGGATCGTTCCCAGTACAGCGTGTTCCATAATCACGATTTGAACGTCATTCTGTTTTTGAATATCCTTGACGATAAAATCGTGGATAACAGCATTATTTTTCGGTTTAAACCATACAGTGGGTTTAGTAAAATTTTGCTGATATTTTCCATCGATTTCTTCTATCGGATACTCTACTTTTGCAACATCCAAGATAAACCCGTTGGAGGGAAGATTCGAGTGAGGATGAATAGCTTGAGTACAGAGAGCACATTCATAAGGTGTGGCTGGCTTCTTCTTACTTTCCAGGTCAATAATTTCATCAGGGTGACCAAAAATCAAAGCAATTGTTCGATTTTTAAAGTAGTTGCTTATCTCAGAGAGAACAGCAAGTCTTTCTTGTTTTTCCTGTTTTTCTCGTTGCATTTCTTTAATTCGCTTTTGGGAATGCCAATGGAGAAAAATAAGGTATAAGATACCCGCAGCGAGAAGTAGAAAAATGATGATTATTCTAGCAAGTTCCATAAAAATAAGATTTTTAATTGATTAATAATTTAAAATTTGTGTTTATCTTAACAGAATAAAGTAAAAAATCAAGAAGTTTGTGGAAAGTCAAATTAGCAATTTGATTTTCGGTTGTATGGCGTTATGCTTAAGCCGATATATTTTATGAGGATGACTATGACCAGAATTTTAGGGCTTGACCCGAGTTTGTCGTCAACCGGTTGGGCGGTGATTGAAGCTGAAAATAATCGTTTGCGTTATGTGGCTGATGGTTTTATTAAAACGGATACAAAAAGGGAACTTCCGGAACGATTGGCGGATATTTTGGGTGTTTTGCGGCAGGTGATTGAATTGTATAAGCCTGATCAGGCTGCTATTGAAAAGGTGTTTTTGAATTCAAATGCCGTGTCAACCATCAAGCTTGGTATGGCGCGCGGTGTGGTGATTATGGCACCGGCACTGTATCAGATTCCGGTGACAGAGTATGAACCGAATAAGGTGAAAAAGGCGGTCGTTGGTGTCGGACATGCCGATAAAAATCAGGTGGAGAAGATGGTGCAGATTTTACTTCCGGGATGTAAACCTAAGAATAATGACTCTTCAGATGCCTTGGCGATTGCTATTTGTCATTTTAATTCA
>CAYLIN010000083.1:2126-4693 GCA_964383725.1 uncultured Azospirillaceae bacterium
CCAAACCGTCCGTCAGATAATTTTATCAATCATTTTTTTGAGAAAATGTTGCGATTGCAAGGATTGATGATGACTGTTTCTGGTAAGGCAGAAGCTCAAAGAAGGCACGATTTTATGATTGTGTTTTTGCGGCAGTATTTTACAGAAAATAACGCCAAAGAGTGGCTTGAATATTTGGATTGCTATCTGAAACAGCTTTAGTTTTTTTCTGGACAAAATGATTCTTTGTGATAATGTGAAGCAAAATTCACATTATTAATTAATATTATTTTCTATGAACAAAGATTTATTCAAATCTGCTTTAGACAAATGTGTTGCAGCAGAAAGAGATGCCTTAGGCTGCGAACGTTGGGGGCATTGGAACGAATGGATGGGAGCGGAAGTTCCTTATTCGGCATTTGTGAAGACCTGTTTCGGAAAATGTAGGCAGAGGCTGGCAAAAAAGAAAATTTGGCAAGAGCTGAAAAAGGTTACCGATATTGTTACCAAGGCCGAGTTTGAGCAACTTCTGCGTTTTCCCGAGTTCTATCGCGGTTGGAATTTTGCCCAACGCTATCTGTTTGAGGAAGAACATGGTCTTAACAAGGCGATGCATGTTGCGATGGAAGAAAAATGTCATCGTTTACCGTCTCCTTTGTTGGATAAGTGTCCTCATTGGTCGCCGGATAATATGTATGCACCTTGTGCTGTTTCCGGGGTATCATCTCAGGTTGTGGTGACGCCTCTTTCTCCATGTTTTCGTTTGGTCGAAATCAGAATCGTTCCTCATCAATTTGGTGATACTGATGATGATTTTCGCGGGCACTTTATTCTGGAGTTGAATAATCGTTTTTGCGTGGTGTTGGCATTGGGGAATTTTAATGATCCGTATGCGCAACCTATCCACTACGATGCGTTGTCACCGTTGATGCTGAAAAGGTTGGAATTTAACACCCGAAAGGTGCGTGAGACGATTAATCAACGCTATTTTCCGATTTACACTTGTTCGAGTGTGGAAGATTGGCTTCAGAGGTTACAGGTTGTCCCTCCTGTTCAGCGGCAACCTTGCATTATTCGAAAGCATGAGCAGCGTTTGAAAGTTGCCAAAGTTTTTTTGAAAGAAACTTGTAAGCAAGAACACTTGGCTTCTTGTAAGGCTTGGAACGCTTTCAAAAAGGCATTCGGTATCGGCGAGATTATTCGCTTGCTGGACAAGAATCCCTGTGCTTCCGGAGCGACGCACTGGAAACAGAAACGGGTCAAATGGAGCGAAGGGGCTATGTTCCGTGTCATTTGGTTGGAATTACCTTATGACATCGAAATTCCGATTTTCAGGAAAGACGGTGCGCTTTACCTTCTGCGAACTGTTCCTGACTTGAGTAAAGTCTGACTGTTAAACATCCCCTCTCTTTGGAGCGGGGATGTTTTTATTTTGTTCTTAAATGTAAAAAGCGCTTGAGAAATCAGGCACTTTTGTTTAGGATAAAACAAAATAGGAAAAAGGGGATAATAAATGATTGCCAAATTGCGCGGAATTGTTGATTCAACAGGTGAGGATTCTTGCATTATTGATGTAAATGGCGTGGGATATCTGGTTTTTGCATCTGCTAAAACTTTAGCGCGGTTGAAGCCGGGGCAGCCGGTGTCTATATTAACGGAAACAATCGTGCGTGAGGACAGTATCACTTTGTTTGGGTTTGCCGATGCGTGGGAAAAAGAATGGTTTTTGACACTGACCAAAGTTCAGGGTGTGGGAGCAAAAGTTTGCTTGGCCATTTTGTCTGTTCTCAGTCCGTCACAATTGTCACAAGCCGTGGCGGCTCAAGACAAAAATTCTTTCAGCAGAGCAAACGGTGTGGGACCGAAGCTGGCAGCGCGTATTGTAACCGAACTTAAAGATAAAATTGTAACGATACCGCTTCGTGATGTGGCAAAGGATATTAATATGGATATAACACCGGACGAACAAACCGAGGACTATGAAGACAATCTGGTGGCCAGAGATGATGACCCGTCCAAAATGGAAGATGCGATTTCGGCATTGGTTAATCTGGGGTATCAACGCTTGGAGGCTTATAAGGCCGTCAATCAGGCATCTTTGAATAATCCGGATGCTGATATGGCCGAGTTGATAAGATTGGCTTTGAAAGAATTTGCTAAGAAGGACTAATGTATGATTGACGAGAGACTGGTCAGCCCCAAGCAAATGGCTGAAGACAATGAGATGTCGCAGAATAATCCTGTTTCATTGCGTCCGACATCTTTGGATGATTTTGTCGGGCAGCGTGCCGTGTGTGAAAACCTGAAAGTATTTATTGAGGCAGCAAAACAGCGCGGTGAAGCTTTAGACCATGTGTTGTTGTTTGGTCCTCCGGGGTTGGGTAAGACGACCTTGGCTTCTATTGTAGCTAAAGAGTTGGGTGTCGGTTTTCGGGCAACTTCAGCGCCGATGATTTCAAAATCAGGTGATTTGGCAGCGATTTTGACAAATTTGGAACGCAATGATGTTTTGTTTATTGATGAAATTCACCGTCTGAATCCTGCAATTGAAGAAGTTTTGTATTCGGCGATGGAAGATTTTCAGCTTG
>CAYLIN010000083.1:4793-6056 GCA_964383725.1 uncultured Azospirillaceae bacterium
CTGAATCCTGCAATTGAAGAAGTTTTGTATTCGGCGATGGAAGATTTTCAGCTTGATTTGATTATCGGTGAGGGACCATCGGCTCGTTCTGTGAGAATTGATTTACAACCGTTTACATTAGTGGGAGCGACAACACGTTCCGGTATGTTGTCAACTCCGTTGCGTGAACGTTTTGGAATTCCATTGCGTTTGGATTTTTATTCGCCGGAAGAGTTGGAGAAAATTGTTCTTCGCGGAGCACGATTGCTTGATGTTCCTATGTCAGAAGCCGGTGCTTTGGAAATTGCTCGCCGTTCTCGTGGGACGCCTCGTGTGGCAGGGCGTTTGTTGCGTCGTGTGCGTGATTTTGGGGCTGTCGACAGTGTGTCTGAAATTGATAATAAATTAGCAGATAAGGCTTTGAAAAAGCTTGATGTTGATAATTACGGATTGGATGCTTTTGACCGTCGATATTTGTATTGTATTGCGCAGAATTACGGTGGCGGCCCGGTTGGTGCTGATAATTTGGCTGCGGCGTTATCCGAAGAACGAGAAACGATTGAAGAAGTTATTGAACCGTTTTTGCTTAAGCTCGGTTTTTTACAGAGAACACCGCGTGGTCGTGTGATTTCGGATTTGGGGTGTCAGTATCTGGGGATTGCCAAAATGCGTAAAGATAAAGATTATAAACAATTAGACTTATTGGATGGATAAAAATGATTATTAAAAGCGTGGCTTCGGCTAAGGGTGAATTTAGAGAAAATGAATTTTTGTTTCCGGCACGAGTATATTATGAGGACACTGATGCCGGTGGTATCGTTTATTATGCTAATTATCTGAAATATGCCGAACGGGCGCGGACAGAGTTTATTCGTGCATTGGGTGTTCGCCAGCAAGATGGTTTGGAAGCTGAGGACAAAGCAGGATTTGTGGTTCGTCATTGTGATATTGATTATCAGGCACCGGCGGTTTTAGATGACGAATTAACCGTTTCTTGTCGGATTATGGATTTAAGCGGGGCTTCTGCAGTTATGCATCAGGAAATTACTCGTGGTGACCAAGTTCTTGTTTCAATAGATATCAAGCTTGTTTATATGAGCTTGGCGACAAAGCGTC
This sequence comes from uncultured Azospirillaceae bacterium, assembly GCA_964383725.1. GTDB lineage: Bacteria > Pseudomonadota > Alphaproteobacteria > RF32 > CAG-239 > CAZU01. The sequence goes on from CAYLIN010000083.1 coordinate 5,889, forward strand.
CTGCCAGAATACCGAAGGATTTGGCATTGAAATTAGGACAATATATGTAAAAGCTTGAAGAATCTTATCTGTCGAAGATGAGATTCTTTTCTTTACAATTGCTTTTTGTTTGTTATAGTCGGAAGAAATTCTCTAATTATTAATTAAAATTTCTTATTATGCTGACAG
>CAYLIN010000084.1:0-5846 GCA_964383725.1 uncultured Azospirillaceae bacterium
TGACGCTTGAGAATGGTTTGTTAAATGGTGGCTTTGGCGAGAAAATTGCTCGTTTCTATGGCGCAGATGATATGAAAGTTTTGTGTTATGGGGCTCGTAAAGAATTTACAGATAGAGTTCCGTTGGATGATTTGTATCAGCGGTATAGATTGACAACGCCGCAAATTGTTGAAGATATTAAGAATATTATATAAAAAAGAAAACCCTCCTGCCGGAGGGTTTTCTTTATCCTTTCCAGACCCATTTTGCGCCCTTAACAATTATGGCGGTGATGATTAAAATGAGGCCGGAAAAGAGGATCGTAATTATCATAGCTGTTGCAGGCATAGTCATGTTAAAGTCGTGTTGTAAGTTTATTTGCATTATCAGGAGTATTATTCCCAAAAGCAGAAGCACACAATTTAACCAAGTCATTGTTGAAGGTTTAAATTCCAATTTCAAAGGATCTGCAGCAAGATTTTTTTTGGGCGAAACTATAAGATTGCTGAGGATGAGGCAAATAAGAATGTTTATTCCACTGAAAAGAGCCGAAAGTAAACAAACTAATTCCATCTTTTCGTTAAGGTTCTGATAACAATCCAGCAAGCCAAACACAAAAGCGGCAACACAGGATAGAATCGTAATTAATTTTATGCACCTTTTAAATTGGATACTCCATGGCATGTGTAGACAGACTATGCTGCGACTGACTGTATATAAGCCACAGCAGATAAGAGCAATTAAAGAATAATTTTCCATGATTATAAGTGTTTAGTTAATAATTATTTTAGCGATGGAAGTATAAATGGAAACTAAAAAAAGTCAATTGGAAATCAGGTGGTTTTCTTTTACATACCATATTATCATGATAAAAAATTATTCATTGCTAAACGGTAATTTTATTTGTATAACTCATGTTAGAAATGGTCGGGAGAGGAATAAATGATACCTAAAATTATTCATTATTGCTGGTTTGGTAATAACCCTATGGGCGAGCTTGAGAATCGTTGTTTAGATTCATGGAAAAAGTTTTTTCCTGATTATCAAATTCGCAAGTGGGGTAATGAAGATTTGGATCGTCTTGACAATCGTTATCTGAAAGAGGCGGTTGCGGCAAAAAAATGGGCATTTGTTTCTGATTATGTACGGTTATATGCTTTATATGAAGAAGGTGGGCTTTATTTTGATACGGATGAAGAAGTTCGTCGATCATTGGATGAATTTATGGAACATGATTTCTTTATCGGTTCACAACGTTGCGGAAGTTGTCGCAATATTTCACCGGCACTTATCGGTACTTTGCCGCATAGTGAGATTGTTAAAAATCTGTTGACGGTTTATGATAATGAAGTCTTTGTGAAGCCTGATGGTTCATATAATTTGACAACCAATCCTGTTTATTTTGCTCGCGTAATGAAAGATAAATATGGCTTGGATGATGTTTATGTTACCGAAGGCCGTTTGAAAATTACTGAAAATGCTTATGTTTATCCGTATTTTTATTTTTGTACGGATAACAAAGATGCTTACGCTGTTCATCACTATTCCGGCAGTTGGAAACCGGATTGGAAAGTTGAAGACAAGTTAAAACTGCCGTTTGGTTTGATTGTTCGTAAATATAAAAAGAACAGGGACGGGGAACCCATGCCTTTGGAAGATAACGAAACCATTATCGGACAGTTGAATACTTCCAAGCGTTCTAAATGGACATTGATTAAGAAGAAATAAGATGGGACTGAAAAAAATTAACCGCTGGTTGAAAAATAAAGTTCATGGGTATGATTTGCCACAGTTGGTAAAATCCAAGGTTTGGAAAATTACTCCTGAGGATAGGATTTGTATTTTGGCGCCGCATCCTGATGATGAGACGATTGCATGTGGCGGTTTATTGGCAAAATACGGTCCTCAATGTGATGTCGTTTTGTTGACTAATGGGCAAAAAGGCGGACTTTCCGGTTGGAATGAAGCTCATACCTCGGAAGTCAGAAAAGCTGAATTTGAAAAAGCAATGGCTTTTTTGAATGTTCATTCTTATTCTTTTATGGATGGAGAAGATAGCGCTCTTATAGATGCTTATCAAAAATTTGCTCAGATTGATTTTTCTGCGTATGATTATGTGCTTATGCCGCATCGTCAGGATACTCATGCCGACCATATGGTGGTGAGTGCGTTTTGGCGGCGTTTGCAGAATGAGAAAAGATATAAAGCTAAAGTCGTTTACTATGAATTGTGGGGTGCGTTGCCTGTTCCAACACATTATATAGATATAAGTGATGTGATTGATCGTAAAAAAGAAGCAATTGTTTTTTATCAGTCTCAATTGACTAATATTGATTATACGTCAAGAATTGTAGCTTTGAATCATTATCGCGGTATTCATCATCATGTCGAATATGAAGAAGATTTTGTCATGGAGGCATTATAATGTGTATGAAGTCTGCAATGTATACTTATCTGCTGAAGATTGATGATTTGTTAGCGCTACCAGATTGTTCTGATAACGAGAAACATCAGAAAGGGATGGCTGCCATTTTAATTGGTAATCAAAAAACAGGTGTGTCCGATTGTTTACTTTCTTCTCGAGAAGAGCTTTTAAAATTGCGAGAAAAGCAGGATTATGTCGAGACTCAGATTTATTTTTATCCGGTTATTCACAGTTGGAATCTTTTGTTTTTGTTGATTGGAAAGTTGCGTAAGAGATTTAAAACGCACGGGACGCATTGCTATCATATGTCCCCACAAGATATTAAGGCTAAAAATGTTATCCGCTGTATCCGTACCAGAGAAAATGCTTATCAATTTACGCAATGTGATATTCCAACAGAAGAACGTTATCGTCTTTATGAGGAGCTGGAACAAGATATTGTAGAAAACGGCTGGCGTGAGGAATGTGGTCCGCTGTCTATTATGTTGTGTCGGAGTTTGAGTTATAAAGATAGCTTAGATAATGGGAATCATCGGATAAATATTTGTCTTGAGCATAATATTCCCGAAGTGACCGTTTCTTTTTGCTATGCCGGAAAAGCACCGAGTTTTTTGATTAAGTTGTTTGAAACGGTAGAAAAAATATTTTCATTTGCGAATCTTAAGAAAAAATAATTTTCGAATCGTGGTGGAAGCCTTTATTTGCAAGAGGAGGGCGATAATTCCCTTCTTTTTTTATGAAAATATGTGTATAAGTTGAGAAAAAATGCATTTTATCCCCTGTAAGCGTTGTTTTTGTTTGACTTAAGGGAAATTTGGCGGTTAAATTTTCTTGTGGTTAGAGATATTTTCTCCACATTGGTTTATAACTTATATTAGAGGGAGTCCTCACCGTGAATAAAAACGAATTGATTGCTAGCATCGCTAGCGAAACAGGCCTTACAAAAACTGATTCTGCTAAGGCTTTGGATGCATTTGTAGCTTCTATCACAAAAGCTTTGAAAAAAGGTGATGAAGTTCGTTTGGTTGGTTTTGGTACATTCGCTGTTTCTAAACGCGCTGCTACAACTGGCCGCAATCCGCGTACCGGTGCCGCTATTAAAATCCCGGCTCGCAAACAGGCTAAGTTCAAAGCTGGTAAAGCTTTACAAGATTCTGTAAACTAATATAAGTGAGAGCCGGTTTTGTCCGGCTCTTTTATATATTATGAATTAAACGGAGTTTCGGCTCCGTTTTTTTGTGCTGAAATCTTATGTAGAGAGGCTGAAAAAGGTGATGTCTGGTATTAAATAAAAAAAATATCATTTTTTTGAATTTTTTACTTGATTTATTATTTTTGACGATGTATAAACACTTCCGTAAGTGAGATGGGCGCTTAGCTCAGCTGGAAGAGCATCTCGTTTACACCGAGAGGGTCGGGAGTTCGAACCTCTCAGCGCCCACCAAAACAAAACCCCTGCTTTTGCAGGGGTTTTGTTTTGTTATGTATATGAAGTGGTTTGAACTCCCGGGGAAGGGAGTTCGACTACAAGGCAAAGGTAGGCGGGAGCATACCGGTCGGCGTAGCCGATTGACGCAGTGAGCTGAGTGACAGCGATGCAGCCTCTCAGCGCCCACCAATTAAACCGCCGATTATGGCGGTTTTTGTATAATCGTTTTACTCATTCGGAAGATGGTAATCGAATTTCCGAGAGAAAGTTAAATATATAAAATTTCTAGACATAACTTCTGTTTTGCGATATTCTAATATTAAGGAGAATGTCGATGAATATTGATTTGGCTGTTGTTTTATGTTTAGCAGATGAAAAGAAAAATCAGCCTTTTGATGATTATTGTGCCGGTGTGGTTGCACAGATGCTTGAAAAAAATCCTGAAGAAAAGATGTTTTTACAGCAATATGATATTCATTATTATATTGCTGATAATCCAAGTGATAATAGTGTGGCCAGAGTGGTTGATGCTGATGACAATAATGATTTTGAGAACGGACAACGGTTTGCTGTTATTTTTAACCGTGATATGCTGGCTCGTCTAGAAACGGAAGACAGTATGGCGTTTGTTGTCGGACATGAATTGTCTCATATTATGTATCGAAAAGGCTTTTTAGATGTTGAACATTTTGCGTACGAAGAAGAAGCTTGTTGTGATTGTTCTGCCATTGATTTGATGAATTCTGCCGGATATAATTTATTAGATATCGCGGCTGTTGATGCTTTATATTCCAGCAAATCTGTAGATATGCAAAAGCGTATCAGAGAAAGGAAAGCATTTATTCAAAAAAATAATATATCTTTGACTGACAGATTGGGAAAAAGTCGTCCTTTGCAAAAAGAAATATTTACTCATCTGCAGAAAGAGCCCTGGAAACGTCTTGATATTTTTGAGCAAGGAGAGCCTGATGTAGCACGTATTGTTGAAGAAATGGCTGATATCTTTGTTCGTGGAGATCGGAGAGAATTTAAGCGTGGTTTGAATGATTTCTTGTCGCAGAAACCGACGGAAGAAGCTTCGATGTTTATTATGAATATTTTGGGGCAGGTGATGCCGCATTTTCCTTCAGTTGCTGATGTTTTGGCATCGGGTAACAGAAAAAAACTTTATAATCATCCCGTCGTTATGATGAGTGATATTGTGATGGAACAGTTTAATCGTCCCGGTAAGAAGTTGTTTCCTCCAAAAGATATGAATATAGTAACGCAGTATATGCGTGATAATAATGTGTATTTTGAAAAACGTGATCGGAAGTTTTGGGAACCAATGCGTCAAGCTATGGTTTCGAGTATGTTGCTTCGTTCGCATGGTCGAATTTAATTTTCAAATAAAAAATGAACCGGTTGTTAATCTTCTCCGTTATAATATATAGAGAGGAGGAACAATATGACTGATATTTCAGCTTTAATTAAAGAAGCCAAGCCTTTATATTTTGCTCGTAAACGTCGGAATAATTTCATCAAGTCATCTTTAGCGATGATGGTTGGTGTGGTTATGCTTGGCAGTTTGTATTCTCGTCCGCAACCGGCTTGGGATTATAGTTATTATTTTTATGATGGTGAGTTTTCTGTTTCTGAGAACGCGTCTGTTATTGAGGAAATGGGATTGCCGGTTGATGATTATGGCTTGCTGATGGTGGGATAAGCTATGAAAGATATTATTTCACAATATCAGGGAAAAATTCGTGCGGTTATTAGAAAAGTAACAGGTTCGGAAAACGAGGATATTGAGCAAGAAGTTTATATCAAAGCTTGGCGAAATATGGACAAGTATGAAGACAAAGGCAAGTTTAGCCAATGGATTTGTATGATTGCAGCCAATGTTTGCCGTGATTATTTTCGTTCCCGTCAATATAAAATGTCTGCTCGTTCGGTTAATGGTGAGGAAGTGTTGGACAAGGTCAGAGTAGGGGGGCGACAAGAGGAAGTATTGGATGCAAAATCTCGCCAGAA
>CAYLIN010000085.1:0-2266 GCA_964383725.1 uncultured Azospirillaceae bacterium
ACCTGCTCATAAATCTCATCAGGAATCACTGTTAACTCCGGCCAAATAGCGGATATTGTTTCACGTGAAACAGACGGGTAAGACATTGTATTAAAACAACTGCGTTTAACACCGTCTTTTTTTGTTACAACCCCAAAGTTTTCAAGCTCGTTAGGAGAAATGTTTAACTGTTCAGCTTTTTCTCTGAAAGCTTCAATTTGCTGTTTTTTATCTTTAAATACAGCGTATCTTTGCTCAGAAACACAGCCAGCATCGTGTCCCTTTTCGCTCAGGCGCATATCAGCGTTATCTGCTCGCAAAAACAAACGGTATTCCGAACGAGAAGTAAACATACGATAGGGTTCATCAACTCCTTTGGTTATCAAATCATCAACCATCACCCCGATATAAGCCTCTGAACGATCAATAACAAACGTTTTTTTCCTATCTGTTGATTGGAGACCGGCATTAACACCTGCCAATAATCCTTGTGCGGCAGCTTCTTCATATCCGGTTGTGCCGTTAATTTGTCCGGCTAAAAACAAACCGCTTATTTTTTTGCATTCAAGACGATTGTTCAGTTCTTGCGGGTCAACATAATCGTATTCTATGGCATAGGCTGGTCGCAAGATTTCAACATTTTCCAAACCTTTCATAGTATGGATAAATTGTTCCTGAACATCAGCGGGCAGGGAGGTTGAAATCCCGTTCGGATAAACAACATCTGTATTTAAGCCCTCCGGTTCTAGAAAAATCTGGTGACTGGTTCTGTCGGCAAACTTTACCAGTTTATCTTCAATACTTGGACAGTAACGAGGGCCAACACCGGTTATTAATCCGGAAAACAAGGCACATTTTGAAAAATTATCCCGAATAATCTTGTGTGTTTCTTCATTCGTATGGGTAATATAGCACTGAATTTGCGGATTGGTTATTTCTTTGGTCAAATAAGAAAAAGGTTGTGGTTTTTCATCGCCATCTTGTGTTTCTAAAATATCCCAATTGATTGTTTTACCATTCAGGCGGGCAGGGGTTCCTGTTTTCAAACGACCGACTTTTAATCCCATTTGCTTTAAATACGGTGTTATTCCCGTACAACTAACATCATTAACACGTCCGCCTATTGTTGTTTGGTGTCCTGTAAACATGATACCGTTCAAAAATGTTCCTGAAGTCAATACAACGGCTTTTGTTTTAATCTGAGTACCATCAGCCAAAATAACACCCTGAATTTTATTATCTCCAAAAACTAATCCTTCGGCGGCGGCTTCGATAATATCCAGATTTTTTTGCTCCTGCAAAGCCTCTAACATATACTTTTTATAAAGCTCTCTGTCTGCCTGTGCGCGAGGTCCTCTAACTGCCGGACCTTTAGAAGCATTTAACATTCTAAACTGAATGCCCGCTTTATCAATAACACGCCCCATCAATCCATCCAGAGCATCAACTTCACGAACTAAATGGCCTTTACCCAAGCCACCAATTGCCGGATTGCAAGACATTTCACCAATAGAAGATATTTTGTGTGTTATAAGAGCTGTTTGTGCACCAACACGAGCAGCGGCGGCACAAGCTTCACAACCGGCATGACCGCCGCCAATCACTATAACATCGTAGGAATCTTTAGTCATCATCTTAAAAGCCTTAATTTGTCTTATTAATGTTGTTGGTTTTACACTACTCCGCTTTATTTTTCAAGCTTTTAAATAAGCAAAAAGCCTGAAAAAATTCAGGCTTTTTTTTGTTCTTTGCAATGTTATTTTCCAATACAAAAACTACCGAAGATTTTATCCAATATCTCATCGACTTCTATACGTCCGGTGATCTTTCCAATTTCTCTGGCGGCCAGACGAATATCTTCTGCCGTTAGTTCAATTTCTTTATCAAAAGAAAAGCGTTGCAGATTTTCTATACACTCTTGTAAAGCTTCTCTATAACGACGGCGCGTAATCAGCATATTTGAGCCGGAAGTAAATTTGGCGGCAATTTCGGAAGCTATCTTATCCAACAATAATGCCACACCTTCTTTTTGTTTGGCTGAAATAACCAAACATCCCTGTTTTTGCAGTTCTAAACTTTGTTCAGGCGTCAATTTATCACTTTTGTTAGCAACTAATATAACTTTCTTTCCAAATGTATTTTGTATATTTTCAAAGAGTTGAACAGAGTCTTTAGAAGCATCAAACAAACAAATAACCAAATCAGCATCACTGATTTTGTTGTAAGCAATTTCAATACCTTTTTTCTCAATCTCTTCTTCTGTTTCACGCAAGCCGGCCGTATCTGT
>CAYLIN010000085.1:2366-5790 GCA_964383725.1 uncultured Azospirillaceae bacterium
TTTGCAACTCAATAATATCTTCCCCTGTAAAAGAATTGGGCGCCTTAAAATAAAGCAACAGACAATTATCAATCAATTGTTTGCTTTGACTGTGGTGTAATTTTACAAAATGAGCATAACGCGGTTTGATCTTATCAACCGGAAGCGATGTCATTTCCTTAACAACATGTAAGACATTTTCTCCGGAAATACGAATGACGGCAACACCGGATTTACCATATACGGTCGATAAAGCATAAATTGTTTTGTTATCCATGATTTCTCCTTTAATACTTTTGTTATAAAGTCTCATCAAAAATGTTGCAAGCTTAAAAAGGCTGTTTTTTTGACTCTGGAGACGCTTTTTACAATATCTTAACAAATGTATCGTAAAATTTGTCCATGCTTATTGTATGAGCTTCTGACGAGATCTTATTTTTCTATAAAAAGTTGTATAAAATGAAAAATATAAAATTAATTATCTGGGATTTTGATGGTGTTATCGCTGATACGGAAAAATTGTATCTTGATAATCGTCTTAAAGCTCTTAATGATTTTTATCAGCTCGAATGGGATTTTGAAACAGTCAAACATCATATTGGTGGGATGAGTAATCGCTCAGCAACAGATGTTCTAAAAAAGCAAGGAGTTATAACGGATAATCTTTTTTGGCAAGAAGTCAGCCGACTTGATAAAAAAAATATTAAAGCCGGTTTTGATTTAATACCATATATCAAAAAAGTTCTAAAAAAAGTCAAATATAATCAGTGTTTGGCAACCGGTGGCGATTTTTCAAGAACAAAAACAAAAATTAAACTCGGCGGATTAGACAGCTTTTTTTCAAGAAAAAATATTTTCACTGCGGAAATGGTTAAAAATGGAAAGCCGGCGCCAGATTTATTTTTGTTGGCGGCGGAAAAAATGGGGGTTCAACCGGAAGAATGTTTGGTGATTGAAGATTCTCTCCCAGGCTTAAAAGCAGCTATAAAAGCAGGCATGACACCTATCGCTTTTGTTGGTGCTGATATTCATAATACTCATGAATATAGAGAAAAAATTCAAGATATGGGGGTTCATCTTATTTTTGATAATATGCAAGAGTTATATAAAATCATATGTTAGAAAATATTAAACTTATTATCTGGGATTTTGATGGCGTTATCGCTGATACAGAACACTTATGGATAAAAAATTGGCAAGTTTTATTAGATAAACACTTCCAATTAAGTTGGGATTTTGCTACTGCCAATAAATATCTCGGCGGATTAAGCCCTAAAAGTAAAATAGAAAATCTACAACAATTTGGTATTAATATTACTCAGGATTTTCTTGATGAGCTCCGTCTTTTAGATAAAAAAAGAATGAAAACAGATATGGTTCCTGTCAATGGTGTGGAAGATATTTTTAAATTGACACAGTTCAAACAATGTATTGCCACCGGTGGAAACATTGATAAAACAGAAGAAAAATTGAAAATATTAAACTTTGAAAAATATTTTGATAAGCATCATGTTTTTAGTGCAGAAATGGTTAAATACGGAAAGCCGGCACCTGATTTATTTTTATTAGCTGCCGAAAAAATGGGTGTTCAAGCGAAAGACTGTCTGGTTATTGAAGATTCTTTGCCCGGATTAACTGCTGCTATTGAAGCAAAAATGACACCAATTGCTTTTATCGGTTGTCCGATGAACAACAATGCGGAATATATAAATAAGATAAAAAGACTCGGTGTAAAAATGATTTTTGAGCAAATGAAAGACATAAAAGAAAAGCTCCTTTAACAGGAGCTTTATTGTTTTATGAATTCATGGTATTAAAGAAATCATCGTTATCTTTGCTCAGACGTAATTTATCAAGCAAGAATTCCATACCGTCGGTCATTCCCATTTGCATCAGAACACGGCGCAAAACCCACATTTTAGACAATGTGGCACGATCAACCAAAAGTTCTTCCTTACGTGTTCCGGAACGCGTAATATCAATCGTTGGGAATAAACGTTTATCTGTAAGTTTGCGATCAAGGATAATTTCGGAGTTACCCGTACCTTTAAATTCTTCAAAGATAACTTCATCCATACGCGAACCTGTATCAATCAATGCTGTTGCAATAATTGTTAAAGAACCACCCTCTTCAACATTACGTGCCGCACCCAAAAGACGCTTTGGACGCTGCAAAGCATTTGCATCAACACCACCTGTTAAAACTTTACCTGAAGAGGGAACAACAGCATTATAAGCACGACCTAAACGTGTGATAGAGTCAAGCAAAATAACAACATCTTTTTTATTTTCAACCAAGCGTTTAGCTTTTTCAATAACAAGTTCAGCAACCTGAACATGACGTGTTGCTGGCTCATCAAATGTTGATGATATAACCTCACCTTTAACAGAACGTGTCATATCAGTCACTTCTTCAGGACGTTCATCAATTAACAGAACCATCAAATAAACTTCCGGATGGTTTTGAGCAATCGCATGTGCAATATTTTGCAACATAACTGTCTTACCTGTACGAGGCGGCGCAACAATCAAACCACGTTGCCCTTTTCCTTGCGGTGAAATCAAATCAATCACACGAGTTGTATAATCTTTTTCGCCGCAGATAATATCAAAATTAAGTTTCTCACTCGGATAAAGAGGTGTCAGATTATCAAAATTAACTCTTAACTTTGACTTTTCAGGATCATCATAGTTAATTGCATTAATTTTTGTTAAAGCAAAATAACGCTCATTATCTTTCGGGGCTCTGATTTCACCTTCGACCGTATCCCCTGTTCTTAAACCGAATTTTTTAACCTGTGCCGGTGAAACATAAATATCATCAGGACTGGCCAAATAATTTGACTTGGATGATCTTAAAAATCCAAACCCGTCTTGTAAAACTTCAATAACACCATCGCCATAAATAATATTGTCTTCTGAGGCAATTTTTTTCATAATAGCGAAAACCAAATCCTGAACACGCATAGATGATGCGTCTTCAACTCCTAAATCTTCCGCCCAAGTCAGCAGATCCTTTGGAGATTTTTCCTTCAACTCTCTTAAATGCATGGAAACCTTAATGAATAGATTAAAACGAAATCACGAATGTGATGTTTTCTATATATAGAAAATAAATTTAAAAGTCAATGTTCAATTTTGAAACCTTTTCAATGTTTATTTATGCCACTTTATACACAACCGCCCTGCCCTAATTATTTATTTAAAAAATATTTTTGTTCGTTGTATATCCCTCTTAATTCTGTGGATTAAAAATCATCCACAGTTTTATCCAAAAGTTAACAGGTTGTTAATAAGTTTCTTAATAAAAAATTAACCATTCGCAGATTCAAAAGGTTAAAAAATTTAATACATTGTTAATAATTTTTACAATTAACACAATTAAAGGATATGGAAAACTTTTATCCACTTGTTAATAAGTGTTCGGAAATGTTTTTCATTATCT
>CAYLIN010000086.1:0-3073 GCA_964383725.1 uncultured Azospirillaceae bacterium
TAGATATGTTGGACCCGGGGGCAGTACCCGGCACCTCCACCACTCGCAGCGCGAGAGGCAACACTTAAGCGGCTGTTGGTACATCTCATTTGCATTCGCAGCGCGAGAGGCAACACTTAAGCTGTTGTTTGCATTTGCGGCGCAAGAGGTATTATTTATGGGGGTGACACAGGATTGACAATGTATGGCAAAGACAGGTAAGCCGTGTTCGGTGAGATACCACCGTTATCGGTTCAAATTTAAATGAATGCTAACGATAATAACGTAGCTCCTGTTGCAATGGCTGCTTAATTGTAGTCGCAACAAATTCAAATCCTTATGATTTAGGATAATCGTAAGTGGGGTCTGAGCCACCTATCAACAGAACGGCTCGCTTGTTTTTATAGAAAGGTGATTCATGGAAAAGTTAGAAATTAATTATGACAAGCTGGTTGAAAAAGCTCTCAAACATGTGGTTATTGAGGCTTTAAAGATTGCCGCTGATGAAGGACTTCCCGGTGAACATCATTATTACATCACATTTCGTACGAGCCACCCAAGCGTTCGTCTTTCGGCTCAATTGCTAAATCAATACCCCGAAGAAATGACTATTGTTCTACAACATCAATTTGCAAATTTGATGATTGGCGAAACTTATTTTGAAGTTGATTTAAGCTTCGGTGGTATTCCACAAACACTTCGTATTCCTTATGACGCAATCGTCTATTTTGCTGATCCGCATGCTAAATTCGGTCTGAGCTTCACTAGTAGTGATGATTTATCCATTGATGATTTTGATGACACCTCCGAATTAAAAAAAGCTTCCGGTGCCGCAACAGTTATTTCCATTGACGCCTTTAGAAAAAAATAATGCGTAAATTATCCGTCATTATCGCCAATCGCCACTCAACCAGCATCTCCTTGGAAGATGAGTTTTTGAGTGAGCTCAAACGTATTTCCTCAGAACGCAATCTCAGCCTCAACCAGCTAGTGACAGAAATAGACGCGGAAAGAAAAAATGAAAATCTTTCCAGTGCCATTCGTGTTTACATTCTCAAACAGTTGCAAAAAGCCTAATTTATCCCCTTTTCTTTTTTTTAGCCTTGATGTTGCAATTATTATAAACTACTATTCACTCATTATTGACAAAATAAGGAGAGTGAATAATGCCACAAGTTTCCGTCATTGTTCCTATATATAATGTTGAAAAATACCTTCCACAATGTTTAGATTCCTTAACATCTCAAACACTGAAAAACATTGAAATTATTTGCATTAATGATGGCTCCCCCGATAATTGTCTACAAATCTTGCAAAGTTATGCGGCTAGAGATTCCCGCATAAAAATTATAAATAAACAAAATGCTGGTGTTTCTTGTGCCCGTAACGATGGTTTAGCCTTGGCGACAGCACCTTATATATCCTTTGTTGATCCTGATGACTGGATGGAACCAAAAGCTTATGAAATTCTAGTTAAAATCATGGAAAAAGAACAAGTTGATATGATTAATTTTAATTTCAGGTATGTTTATCAAGATGGAAGAATTGTCGATACTCATAGTAAAATGGCTTCTCCAGCCAGCATTAGAAAAGTTTTTTTAACAGATGATCTTATTTGTTCTTCAAATTTACAGGGATGTATATGGAAACTTTTCAAACGCTCTATTATCGTTGAAAATAACATTCAATTTATGCCTCACCTCTGTACAGCGGAAGATTTGGCTTTTCAGTACAAATATGTATGTCTTGCCCAAAACATCGCTTTCATTGATAATATTTTTTACAATTATCGCATTCATGATACTTCAATTATGGGACAACTCCGAAATGAACCATCAAAAAGAGCCAAACATATCAAAGATGGATTAACCTCTGTTTTTGATGTTTACTCATTTATAGATTCACATAATCTTTGGAACTCAAAAAAAAATATCGTTATTCGTTATTTCATGCAAACATTGCACGATACCCAAAAACGTGTCAGTAAGGATTTAATTGAATCCCTTCACACAAATGCTCTTGAGTTGGCAAAAACAATTAATCAAAAACATCCGGATAATGAATTAACCTATTTTATTGAGGGAAAATATCATAAAATTTTCGATTTGCATCACTACAAATGGTGGCAAAAAATTTTCAGCATTCGTAAACAAGGAAAGCGTTTGGTTATTTCTGTTCTAGGAATGAAAATTAGAAAAAATTTAAAATAAAAGCGCCTTTTGGCGCTTTTATTTTACTCTTCATCATCTAAATCATCAAAATCATCATTTTCGATATCATCCTCATAATCTTCATCGGTATCGATATCGTCATCTGTATCATTTGTTAGCAACAAGGTTTCATCATCTTGAAGCTCTGACTTTTTACGACGACCACGGCGTTTTTTATCAGGCCCTCTCCGCTTCATTGCATCAATAACATAATTACCGGCAACCTTATATAAGTCTACCAAATGGTTATTATACATATGATCCGCCCCTTCAATCATGGCATAATCAACAGAAACATTGCGTTGTGTGTTAAGCCGCTTAACCAAGCTGGTTACTGTTGAGGGGGTAACAATCTCATCAACGCAGCCTTGTGTTATCAAACCGGAAGTCGGACAAGGCGCAAGAAATGAAAAATCTTTTTCATTTGCCGGAGGAGAAACTGCAATAAAATTATTAATATCCGGACGACGCATCAACAATTGCAAACCAATCCAAGCCCCGAAAGAATAACCGGCAATCCAGCATTGTCTAGCCTCAGGATTAACAGATTGCAACCAATCCAATGCAACCGTTGCATCTGAAAGTTCACCCGGACCATCTTCAAACTGCCCTTGAGAACGGCCTACACTGCGAAAGTTAAAACGCAATACGGAAAAGCCCAAATTTTGAAAACAACTGAACAAGGTGTAAACAACTTTATTGTTCATTGTTCCGCCATATTGCGGATGGGGATGTAAAATCAGCGCAATCGGCGCAGAGGGATTGTCACTTTGGTGATAACGCCCTTCAAGACGGCCGGCGTGTCCATTAAATAAAACTTCTGTCATGACCTTAACCTAAAATTAGAATTTTTAAGTATTATATAAAGTAAATACTGATAAATT
>CAYLIN010000086.1:3173-5665 GCA_964383725.1 uncultured Azospirillaceae bacterium
AAAAATATAACAATTTTGTAACTATTATTTTTCTATAATATATAGTATTATAATAATAGCGGAACATTACGCGGGAGGACTGTCATGTTAAAAATAGCACCTTTATTGGCCGGAATAAGCTGCCTTGCCTTTGTGGTATCTGCACAGGCACAATTATCAGCCAACCCGTGGAGAAAAAACGCCCAACAAACAGCACCGACTTCTAAAATTCAAGCTTTAGGACAAGCTCAGGCGGCACAAGCAAGACAACTTCGCGCTTCCCAGACGCAAAGAGCTGCTGCCAGATTACAAGCGCAACAAGCTGCTAACACAAATACGCCGGAAACATTGAAAACACAAAATCGAGCAGCTGCTCGCACTGCTACTGTTTCGACAACTTCTGCCGGTACTGCAAGAAGTGGTTATATTAATCTAACCCCTAATGATGGTTATATGGGGGATAATGTTGCAAATACGAATGTTACACAAGCTCCGGCTTATGCAAACAGCGATATCCTTCCTGTTGATCCATGGGCTCGTGCTCGAGATAAAAGCGGTATTAAAACTTGGCGCGGCAGCGGTCAACATGGTAAACTTAATTATATCGGAGAAGCCACCACTTATGGTGAAGCCGTCGGACAAGAAATGATTGCTCCGGAAGTTAATCGTCACAATATGATTGTCTTTACACAACATTTGAGAAATTTGGGATATAAAATTCCGGAAAGTTATGATCAAAATATAAAAAACTTGCCACAAAGCTATGTTCGCCAATTGCGGGAAGCCTATAACAGTGTCGGGCATGGAAACAACCCGTTTGACACAATATTTGCCGGTTTTTTAGACACATTTGAAGATGCTTCCGGCTTGGATGTAGAAAATCTCTTGTTTAACAGTATCGACCTTCTTTCCACTGACTAAGATCGGATTGTCATGATTAAAATTTTTAACTTTGCTACAATATTATCGTTGATAATTTCTTTTCCTGTTCATGCACAGGAAGGTGATTCTGCTGTAGAGCAACCACAGTTGCAACTAACGGAAGAGTTAAAATTACAAGCTCAACAAAACATTCGTAATGACATTGATTTCATGGTAAAAAACACAGAATCTCAACAAATGAAACGCATTTTAAAAGCCTCTCAGAATATACAAAAAACACAGCACCGTCAAAAGAATCGTCTTTTGTCTGCCGAGCAAAAAGTTTCTTATGAAGAAAAAAAGATTGATGTAACCAATAAAAACGCCTTAAAAGAATATTTCAATAATACCTATTTAGGGGCGCAGCAAGAAGAAACTCCTGAAGCAAAATAATGTACGAAAAACAACCTTATATCATTTTGGTAGAACCTCAATTGGCTGAAAATGTCGGTATGGCAGCCAGAGCAATGATGAATTGCGGTTTATACCATTTACGCCTTGTTCATCCCAGAGAAGATCACCTCTCAGCTAAAGCTGTTTCAGCATCCTCCAATGCTGAAGAAATTCTTTACAATGCAGAAGTTTTTGACACGACAGAACAAGCCATTGCCGATTTGAATTATGTTTTGGCGACAACTTCCCGTCATCGTGACCAAGTAAAGCCGGTTTTTAATGCTAATCGTGCGGCGGAAATTCTTGATGAAAAGATTGCAAACGGCAGCAAAGGCGGCATTTTATTCGGGCCGGAAAGGACAGGCTTAAATAATCATGACGTCTGCCTGTCTGATGCGATTATCAATATTCCGCTTAATCCTCGTCATTGTTCACTTAATTTATCACAAGCTGTCTTGCTTGCCGGTTATGAATTTCATAAATTGCAAATTGACGCTCCTGATGAACAATTTGTCATAAACCATTCTGATTTGGCAGAAAAAGAAAAAGTATTGCAATTTTGCACCTATTTAGAAAAGAAGCTTGATGATTGCGGTAATTTTAAAGAAGGTGAAAAACGCGATAAAATGGTTATTAATCTGCGCAATATTTTTACCCGTAACCAGATGACCGAACAAGAGATTAACACCCTTTACGGAGTCGTCAATCATTTGAAGCGGATTAATTAATCGTTATTAATGTATTTTTAGGATGTTATCTTATATATAAATAGTGTTATTTAATTATATAAGGAACAAATAAAATGCATGGTGCAGATTTATCCCTAGTCCCCCAGCTTGTTTGGGGAATTGACGCGAAAATCGTCGCCGCATCTATCGTAATTTTAGCATATGTTATTTTGTTTACAGAAAAACTAAACAGAGCTGTTGTTGCTTTGTTGGCCGCTTCTATTATGATTTTTGCCGGAATTTTAACTCAAAGCACTGCCATTAAAGGTATTGATTTTAACACCTTGGCATTGCTTATCGGTATGATGATGATTGTCGGTATTTCCGAAAAAACCGGAATTTTTCAGTATGTTGCTATTTGGGCGGCAAAAAAAGTAAATGCCAGCCCGCGCGGTATCCTCATTGTTTTGGCTGTTGTGACGGCTGTCTTCTCGGCATTTTTGGATAATGTGACAACTGTTTTGCTGATTG
>CAYLIN010000087.1:0-5594 GCA_964383725.1 uncultured Azospirillaceae bacterium
TTTTGACAAGCTAATAAACTTAAATGAGGTAGACTAAAGCAATAAACCCCGAGATGATCTCGGGGTTTTTGTCTGTCAATAAAATCGGAAATATTTGACTTAGATTCTTTAGCTGAGTATGTTGTAGACAGTATGATTTTTGTGTAGAGAATTGGTATGAAAAAATTATTTCTTTTGTTTGTTTTGGTTTCGGTTGCTATTGTTTATCAATTGCGTGAATGGACCTTTGAAAGCGGACCCCTTACAGAAACAACAACGATAGTTATTTCTCGAGGGAGTGGTGTTCAATCTGTTGCGCATCAACTTTATGAACATGGTATTATTGACAAGCCATGGTTGTTTTCTTTAGTTGCACGTTTGAAAAAGGCTGATAAAAAATTAAAGGCCGGAGAATATCAGTTTTCTGCTAAAATTTCTTTAGTCGAAGTTTTGAATAAAATCAGTAATGGTGATATTTATTATCATAAATTGACTCTTCCTGAAGGGTTAACAACGGCAGAAATTTTGGTGCTTATTCAACAGGAAGAATCGTTATCAGGTACAATTAGTCAGGTTGCGGAAGAAGGTACCTTATTACCGGAAACGTATAGTTTTTTGTTGGGGGATTCCAGAGATTCCATTATATTGAGAGCTAAAGAGGCTATGCTTAAGGTTAAAAGTGAGGCTTGGGTTAATCGGGATGTTCATGTTCCGGTTAAAACACCGGAAGAACTGATTGTTTTGGCTTCAATAATTGAAAAAGAGACTGCTCTTGTTTCTGAACGTGGTTTGGTATCATCTGTGTTTGTGAATCGTTTGCGGAAAGGAATGCGATTGCAAACAGATCCAACCGTTATTTATGCTTTGACGTTAGGGCGACAGGATTTAGAGCGACCATTAACAAAGAAAGATTTACAAGTTGATAGTCCGTATAATACTTATCGCTATTACGGATTGCCTCCTTCACCGATTTGTAATCCGGGAAAAGAAGCGATTGAAGCAGCTGCACATCCGGAGTTGACAGATTATTTATATTTTGTTGCCAGTGGTAAAGGTGGACATAATTTTGCAGTAACGTTGCAGGAGCATAATTATAATGTGCAACGTTATCGAAAGGGAAGATAATCTTGACATCTGGACAATTAATTATTAAGTTAGGCTAAATACTTAATTATTTGTTTGTTCTTATTGAAATATTATCTAATTGTTTAACATAAAATCAAAAACAGTATGAAAAAGTTTTTGTATTACTTGGCTTTTGTCGCAGAATCTTTGCGATTTATATCGCCTGTAAAGGTTCCTGAAGCTAAATTCGTTGAGAAAAAGCGGCGTTTTTGTGAGAAGTATTATCCTCTTTTGAGTCGCAAAAAGACTAAAAAGAAAGTTCATCGTCCACAACGTAGGTAATGATGCGCCAGAAAATGATTCAACAAACTGTTGAACGTTTGTTTGAAAAAATAGTGGGACATCCGGTTAACGTGCAGGATACTTTTGTTGATTTAGGGATAGACAGTTTGGATTTGACTGTTATCACTTTTGATTTGGAGGCCTCATTTCCGGAGTATCACGCTAAAATATCTCGTTATCAAAAAGTTGATGATGTCGTTCAAGATATTATCTCCTGTTACAGAAGATATTAAGCTGTGCGAAGCGGAAGTAGCATAAAAAAGTGCCTGAATGGCACTTTTTTTATGCTTCTCCCATTGTTGTCATTAGCATAGGGTATAAGGCTTCTTTCGGGGCCATGCCTTTAGTTAGGACTACTTTGAAAATCGGATACATACGTTCACATTCTTTGATGGCGATGTCAATAATTTGAGAAATTTTGTTTTCAAAAATATCTTCTCCATCATTTAGGAAAACAGAGTGTTTAAACACGGGGATATTTTGTTCCGTCCAGTAAGAAAAGTGTCCAACCCATAGTTCTTCATTAACCAAGGCCAGCAGCTCAAAAATTTTGCTGCGATCTTCAATTTTTGTATCTATGTCCATCAGGCAGGAAATGTGCATGCATTGCATGTTGTTTTCCCATGCAAAAAACAAAAGCATGTTGTTCCATTTTCCTTGTACTTCAACCACAACCTCATTGGGATTGCGGCGTTCCAATTCATATGATTGGCTGGTAAAGATGTTTTCAACAACATCAATCGGGTTATAAGTAAGGGCATAATTCTCTGCCGGCAACATTCTAAATTCTCCAGAACAAAACGACAACGTCACGCGTTATGAAGTCAGCTTGCAATGGCGAGTCGCGAAAGACAAGAGCCGAGTCGCAGTTTTCCACTTAATTCACAGCTGTTGATAACTTTTTTATTGTTTTATTTAGTAAAAACAATTAGATGACTCATCTCGTAAATTTGTGTTTTTTTTATATGTGGATATTTATATCTCGCTTAATATAATGTTAAGTGTTTTATTAACAAAGGGGATTGTTTTTATGACTGGATTGCCGTTTCCTGATATTTCACCGATTATGTTTTCAGTTGGGCCGTTGGCTGTTCGTTGGTATTCAATGGCTTATTTGGCCGGAATCGTCATCGGTTGGTATTTGTTAAATCGAAATGTGGCAAAAAATTCTTTGGGATTGAGCAAGCAAGATGTTGAAGATTTGATTTTTTATTTGACGCTGGGTATCATTGTCGGCGGTCGTTTAGGGTATGCGATTTTTTATGGTGGTAGCCAGATGTGGTTGGAGCCTTGGCATTTGTTGGAAATTTGGAAGGGGGGAATGTCTTTTCATGGGGGTGTTTTGGGGGTTGTTGTAGCTGTTTTTATTTTTGCTCGTCGGATTAAGTATCCTTTTTTAGGTTTGACAGATTTGATTGTTTTGTATGCGCCATTGGGAATTTTGTTCGGGCGTGTGGCGAATTTTATTAATGATGAATTATGGGGACGGGTTACGAATGTGTCTTGGGCCGTGCGCTTTCCTAATGGTGGTTATTTACCGCGACATCCTTCCCAACTTTATGAGGCTTTTTTTGAGGGGTTGTTAATGCTGATTGTGTTGAATCTTTTGTGGCAGATTAAAGTGGTTCGGCAACGTCAGGGGACTGTTTCGGCAATTTTTGTGATGTTTTATGGTTTATTTCGTATTTTGATGGAACAGTTTCGAGAACCGGATCCTCAATTAGGGTTCTTTTGGCGTTATATTACGATGGGACAAATGTTATCTGTTCCTTTGATTATGGTTGGCAGCTGGGTTTTATGGCGGAATTTTAGGCCTGAGAAGTAACGTTGTGACTGAAGGCTCTGGTCTTTTGGAGTGTTTTTCCTGCTCGTTGCAAGACTTCAAAAGAATCTGCATCGCTGCGTTTTTTTTCTGATACTGCGGCAGATATGGTCAGTTTAACCGGATTGCGTCTTGGGTGATAGCGAAAGCTGGCTGCGGCAATTGTACGTCGTATATTTTCTAGCCGGTTAAATGTTTCTTTTTTATCCATATTACGAAAAACAATAATAAATTCATCGTCCGTGTAACGGAAAATTGATTCTTCTTTTTCAAGTTCTTGGATTTGGTTGGCAATTAGTTTTATGAAGGTATTTTGCGCTTTGCGACCGAAGCTACTTGCAAGTTTGTCATAGTCATCAATGCTGATTAGCCCGATACTGTATTTGAGAGGGAATTTTTTTGTTTGAATAATGTAAGAATTGCGACTATCTAGGCCGGTCAAGGTATCTTTATAGGTTTCACTGTATAAGCGGCGTGATAGCGAATAAAGGAGCAAGATAGTTGCTGTTGTAAAAAATAAAGAAAGTCCGGAAGCGGTTGTTGAGTTTTCTACGCCTAAACTGATGCAGAGGGTTGCAAAAAAAATACCGTAATCAAACAGGCTGCCTCTAAGAGTCATTTTTGCGAAAAGAATTAAAAGTGAGATGCCGGATAAGATAAGTGCTAAACCGCTGAGTCCATGTTCTATAGAAGAAAAAAGATTTAAGGAAATATTATGGCGTGTCAAATGTTCGCCTAAGCTGAACTGAAGACAAATGAGAAGTAAGAATGCAAAGTTGCTTTTTGAGAGAAGGCGGCGATTAGGAACAAGAGAAAAAAACAATAAATTACCGAGCATAAAGAGGCATAGGTTTTGGTATGCGGGGGAGGCGAGATATTCGGAACCATAGGTATTTTTTAGGATATTAATGATGATGTATCCCAGTGTGATACTCAATATGTAAAAAGCAGGTTTGCTTTGGTTGAAAAACAGAAGCACTAAAAAGGTTGCCAGATTTACGGTATAGAAGAGGGCGTGTAATAAAGAGGTGCTTTGTGCGGTAAATTGTCCGACGAGGCAATAAGCGATAACAATGCAACCAAATAAACAAGCTTGTGGTAAGCCGTTTTTGATAAGAAACATTATTTTTTCGCTATGATGTTTAACGTTTTTCACAGAACAATCCTTTTTTCGTTCTGTGTATTATAGCAAGTAAAAGTTAAATTTTATTTACGCATTTAAGGATTGAGCTGTCACCATAAGAATAAAATCGATAACCGTTTTCGATGGCATGATGATAAGCATTTTGCATTCTATTCAGGCCGGCAACTGCACAAACAAGCATAAATAAGGTTGATTTTGGTAAGTGGAAGTTTGTAATCAACATATCAATTATTTTGAATTTATATCCGGGGGTGATGAAGATGCTTGTTTCATCGGCATATGGGTGAAGAATGCCGTTTTCATCGGCTGCAGTTTCTAACAGGCGTAAAGATGTTGTGCCGACAGCGATGATTCTTTTTCCTGCGGCTTTTGCTGTATTGATAATTTCGGCAGCTTCTGCGGAAATTATCCCATATTCTGCGTGCATCTTATGATCTTTAGTATCATCTGTTTTGACAGGAAGGAATGTTCCGGCTCCAACATGAAGTGTTAAAAAAACCTGTTTAATTCCTTTCTTTTGTAAAGCATCTAAAACATCGGGGGTGAAATGTAGTCCCGCTGTTGGGGCTGCAACAGCACCTTCGTGTTTGGCATAAACAGTTTGGTAATTTTCTTTATCATCAAATTTATCCCATAAACCAGCACGTGGTTTTTCTCTTTTGATATATGGGGGCAAAGGCATGAAACCATATTGTTCTAATTTGTGTCCAAGTTCTGCCGGAGGACAATCAAAGGAGATGAGTACGCCGTCTTCGTCTTTTTTTTCAATAACAGTAGCGGTAAAGTCTGAATATTCTGCTGCTATTTCTGCTGTATAAAAGCGAATGGTATCTCCGGGATGTAAACGTTTGGCATTTTTGATAAAAGACCACCATTGGATGCCATCAACTGGATGATATAACGTGACTTCGACCAGAGCTTCACCTCGGGCGCCGTAAAGGCGAGCAGGAATGACTTTTGTGTCATTAAACACTAAAACATCTCCTTCTTCCAATAGAGAGGGAAGGTCATAAAAATGGCGATCAGATATTGTACCATCAACGGATAAATCTAACAATTTTGAGGTATCGCGAGGATTAACCGGTTGAGCGGCGATGCATTCTTTGGGTAAATCAAAGTCAAAAATATCAACTTGCATGGAAAAGCCTTTTACAAAAAAAAACCGCTAAAAGCGGCTATTTTTCAGGTGGTGCGCCTGGCCAGACTCGAACTGGCACGCCCTTGCGGGCAACAGATTTTAAG
>CAYLIN010000088.1:0-5590 GCA_964383725.1 uncultured Azospirillaceae bacterium
CAACTTAAGCTAAATATTGCGCTTTGTCAACTTATTTTTTATTATTAGTAAAAATCAGAGGGAATCGCTATGTGGAAGTTTGTTTTATTTACCATTTTATGTTTGGGAAGTTTTAGCGCAAAGGCTCAGATGCCTTATATTGAAGAGGTGCGTGCTCTGGGGGCTATTGCCGGACAGGGGTTGGCTTGCGGTTCCTCTAAATATGACACATTTGAATTGTTGGCTCGTGCTATTTTATTGACGAAATCGCCCTCTGATAAATTGCAAAATGATGCGATTTATGCGTATTCTGAGGAGAAAGCCACAACCTATATGTCTAAAGAAATGGATGGTTTTTATGAATGTGCCCAGATTAATCGCCGTTTTGATAATCAGGAGATTTTTAAGGCTGTGTTGTATGCGGATGGAACGATTAAGATGCCGGATGGGCAGATTCTCACGCCGCGCAAACCTTATGACGCTACTATGATTTATAAAAAGAACTCAACGAATCTGACAAAGGCAAAAGCTATTTATAACGGTTCAGAAGCAAAAATTCTAAAAGTAAATGTTCAAGACGATGCGATTGCTGCTCAAACAAATGGCGGACAATCTCAGCCGGTTGCTCAAAAACCTGTTTCTCGAGCGGTAAAAGCTGCTGTTCCCGAATATCAAGATAGTGGAATCGGACATATCAGCCGTAAAAATCGCTAAATTTTTTAAAATGATTGCAAGTTGGATTTCTTGCCTATATACTCGGCGCAATTGCTATAGATAAAGGAGTATAAAATGGCTGCTGTTCAATATGTTTTTGTTATGCAGAATCTGACCAAAGTTTTTCCTGGTGGAAAAGAATTGTTCAAGGGGATTACCCTCTCATTTTTACCAGGGGCTAAAATCGGTGTTCTTGGTGTGAATGGTGCCGGTAAATCTACTTTGTTGAAGATTATGGCCGGAGTCGATAAAGAGTTCAACGGTGAAGCTTGGGCGGCAGAAGGCGTGAAAGTCGGTTATTTGGAACAAGAGCCGCAGCTTGACCCTACTAAGAATGTTATGGAAAACATTATGGACGGTTTGTCTGAAACTCGTGATTTGTTGAAACGGTTTGAAGAAGTTTCCATGCGTTTTGGTGAAGAACTGACCGATGATGAAATGAATGATTTGATTAATGAACAGGCAGAACTTCAAGAAAAAATCGATGCTTGCAACGGATGGGATTTTGAACGCACAATCGAGATTGCTATGGATGCGTTGCGTTGTCCGCCGGCAGATGCTGATGTAACGAAGCTTTCCGGTGGTGAAAAACGTCGTGTGGCTTTGTGTCGTTTGTTGTTGCAACAACCGGATATGCTATTGCTTGATGAACCGACTAACCATTTGGATGCCGAATCGGTTGCGTGGTTGGAAAATCACTTGAAAGAATATAAGGGAACGGTGGTTATGGTTACTCACGACCGTTATTTCCTTGATAATGTAACAGGTTGGATTTTGGAACTTGACCGTGGACAAGGTATTCCGTACGAAGGAAACTACTCGTCTTGGTTGGAACAAAAGCAAAAACGTATTGAACAAGAGGCACGTGAAGAATCTGCTCGTCAACGGACTTTGGCAAATGAGTTGGAATGGATTCAAAAGAATCCGAAAGCTCGTCAGGCAAAATCTAAGGCTCGTATTAATGCGTATGACGATTTGTTATCGCAAGCTTCTAAAGAAAAAATTACAACCGCACATATCAATATTCCGATGACAGAACGTTTGGGTGATTTGGTTATTGAGGCGACCGGCATTTCTAAAGCTTATGGCGACAAAGTGTTGATTGATAATTTGTCTTTCAAAATTCCGAAGGGAGCGATTGTCGGGATTATTGGGCCGAATGGTGCCGGTAAAACAACTTTGTTCCGTATGATTACAGGTGAGGAACAGCCTGATAGCGGTTCTATTCGCTTGGGTGACAGTGTGGATTTGGGATATGTGAACCAAAGTCGTGATGAACTCAATGCCGATAAAACTGTTTGGGAAGAGATTTCCGATGGTTTGGATATGATTGAAATTGGTAAAGCCACATTGCCGTCCCGTGCTTATGTCGGACAGTTCAACTTCAAAGGCGGTGA
The DNA here is from genome assembly GCA_964383725.1 of uncultured Azospirillaceae bacterium. Lineage (GTDB taxonomy): Bacteria > Pseudomonadota > Alphaproteobacteria > RF32 > CAG-239 > CAZU01. Next base: position 2,091 of record CAYLIN010000088.1, read on the forward strand.
TCAACAAAAGAAAATCGGCCAGTTGTCCGGTGGTGAGCGTAATCGTGTTCACTTGGCTAAAATGCTTAAGAAAGGCGCAAATGTCATCATGCTTGATGAGCCGACCAATGACTTGGATGTTGATACATTGCGTTCACTTGAAGAAGGTATTATGAATTATCCGGGGTGTGTGTTGGTTACCTCGCACGATCGTTGGTTTTTAGACCGTTTAGCAACTCATATTCTGGCTTATGAAGATGAAGGTCATGTTGAATGGTTTGAAGGAAATTTTGAGGAATATGAAAAAGATAAAATCCGCCGTTTGGGTGAGGATGCCGTGCGTCCACACCGTGTGCGTTATAAATCTTTGACTCGTTAAGTTTGAAGCCCCGAAAATCTCGGGGCTTTTTTCTAAAGGCTATCTTTAAATTCGGGTGATGTTCATTATATGAGTCATGTATCTAAATTTTTATAACGAAGGGATTTATAATATGTCAGTAGGAACTGTTAAGTGGTTTAATGCCAAAAAAGGTTACGGTTTTATTTTGCCGGAAACAGGTGGAAAAGATATCTTTGTTCATGTCAGCCAGATGGAAAAAGCCGGTATCAGCAGCTTGCCCGATGGTCAGCCAATTAGTTATGAATTGTATGCAGATCGCAGCGGCCGTGAGGCAGCAGGGAATCTGCGTTTGCTGTAATGATGGCAATTGTGAAAAAAAACAGCCTCCTTTGTAGGGCTGTTTTTTTTGTCTCTCCGGCTCAAAAAATTGTTGTTTGTTGATGGTTTTTTGTATATAATAAGATATAATTATGTGGAGTAAGGACTATGGATAGTATATCTTTGACGTCATCGATGAGGGCAAACTTGTTGGCGTTGCGAGATACATCAGCGTTGACAAGTATCACGCAGAAGCGTTTAGCAACGGGTTTGAAGGTTAATTCTGCTATTGATAATCCCTTATCATACTACACAGCGCGTAGTTTACATAATCGTGCGGGAGATTTGTCTGTCCTTTTAGATTCCATGAGTATGGGAATTCAAATAATTAAAGCGGCGACGGAAGGCGTTGAAACCGGTATTAAGATATTGGAACAAATGCACTCGGTAGCAGGGCAGGCTGTGCAAGAACCACAAACAACTGTTTCTGGATCAGAACAGACAGAGGAAACAGAAGGTGTCAAATTGACCACGCGCGATCTCAGTGAGTTTGAAGCAGAAGGATACAAGGTTATAAGAGCAGGTATGACGTCAAATGATATTTTAAATTTATGCAGAGATGATGCTAAACTTGTTTTGGCGGAAGATATTAAATTGGATTCAGGTATATGTATTGAGGGATTGAAAGATATTACTATAGATGGAAATGGTCATACGTTGTCTTTTGATACATCTGATTCTGATGAGAGTGTGTTGAATTTTAATAATTCTCAATCTGTTCTTCATAATATCAATATTGAGTTTACCAACACGAGTAACTCTAATTGTGCTGCCATATATGTAGATGGAGGAGATTTGGAAGTTTCTTCCGTCAACATTAATTGTAAAGGGAATTATGCGTATGGTATTTCCGCAAAGCACAGTGCCAATGTAACTATCGACACGACAGCAGGAATACGTGTTGATGGTGAATATGCGCAAAAAATTAACGATCCAAATTCTTCAGTTTACAATGGCCGTTCCAATACCCAAGCTTTGTTAAATGAGATAGGGGCGGATGCTTTGGCTGCAACGGCGGCAAATCAATTTTATGTCGGTAGCAAGACAGATGCTCATTTTGGGCAAGGGAAATGGTATTTACCGGCAATTGGTGAGTGGGCAGAGGCTTATGGCACTGATACATCACAAATAACAAATTATAGAGGAAAAAGCGGAGCAAATGGAGATAATAAAATCTTGATTAACAATACCCTTTCTGCTTTGAGAAAAAAGGGTGTCGAAGCCGAAGAATTGGGTAGAACCGGCAACGGGTATTATTGGTCGTCCTCTGAGTATAATGATAATTGTTCGTGGATATTCCGTTTTAGTGACGGTAGCCGGTACAACAAAGTTGAGGATTCCAACCATTCCGTTCGGTGTTTCCAGCTTTTAGAAAATTGCTTTAGTGGAGCTAATGCGCCTAAAATCGGCGATGTGATGTATACTGATTTGAGTTACGGTTCCGCAGATGCTTATGATGGGAGCAAAACTGCCGCCGGTGTGGTCACTTGGGTTTCAGAAGACGGGAAATCTGCCAAGATTATGAACCTTAAAGATTTGAGTTTCGGTTCTTATAATGAAGTCGGCAAATTTAATCCTGATAATCCGTATAATAACACATATAAATATACATATCATACCACAATTGCTAAATATTTGGAAAATGCCAAAGGAATTGACGATTTTACAGGCACTTTTGATACAACAACAATTACTATTACCAATGGAGAGAATATCAACGGAGTAGATGATTTTATAGGTGATTTTGGAGGAACCATCAATGACGAAGAAAAGCCTATCTATCTTCAAAATACTGAATATGTCGTAAAGCAATTTAACGAGCTGTTACAGCAATATGATACACTTATCCGTGATAGCTCCTATAAAGGCATCAACCTTATCAATGGTGATTTGTTCAGCGTAGTTTTTAACGAAGATATGTCTAGCCGTATTGAAATGTCAGGATATGATATCAGTTCCAAACACATCGGTCTCAATCCTGTATCATGGGAAACATCGCATGATATTGAATCCACAATTGATACCGTTGCACAAGCGGTTTCAGCATTACGTGATGTGAGTGTGGAATTGGGGAACAGCTATTCCATTATTCAGACTCGTCATGGTTTTACGCAAAATCTGATAAATGTTCTGACCGAGGGTGCTGATAATTTGACCTTGGCCGACATGAATGAAGAAGCGGCCAATATGCTGGCTTTGCAAACCCGTCAACAGTTGGGTGTAACAGCGTTGAGCTTATCCTCTCAAAGCGCCCGCAGTGTCTTGAGTTTGTTCCAAAGTTAGGAGATTTTTTTTATGGAAAAGCCCCTTTGTTGAGGGGCTTTTTTGTTTAACTAAAGGTCTTTAACCATTTTAGCAAAGGTAATCCCTTTTTCTTCAAAAATATCACCTTCTTGATGGTAGCCGTTTTTTTCATAAAAATGAACAACCGTTAACATGGCATGCATAACGATTTTGGTATAACCGGTTGCTTTAGCTCTTTTTTCAGCGTATTTAACCAGATCACGACCGATACCTTCGCCTTGATATTTGGTGTCAACGGCAACCTGCATCATGCGAATGGTGTTGTTATCAAGAGGAACAAGCATCAAACCACCGACCAATTTGTCGTCCAGACATTCAACGCAGCCGATGTGCAAATATGAGGTTTCTTGTGCGCGGTGAGAATCGAGAAACTTTAACCCCAGAGGTGCCAGCAAAATCTTATAACGAAGTTCAACAAGGTCATCATAACGGCTTGAGCCGAAGTCTATATCAATCATTTTTCTCATGGCAGCCTCCTTAATTTCTCAGTAATTAAAAT
>CAYLIN010000089.1:0-5579 GCA_964383725.1 uncultured Azospirillaceae bacterium
TGGTTTTTGAGGTCAATTCTGGTTGTGGGAGAACCTTTGATTTCAATCGGGGTTAGGCCATATTTGTTTAGATTAGCCGCTTTGTTGGATTTCTTTTCATAAAAACGAGCTTCAAGTAAAGCACTTAAAAAACTGCGGATACGTTGTTGATAAACAGGGTGGTGCGGCCAGCCTTCCAAAGTCCACATGCCGTTATTTTTTTTGAAAATAAGTTTGTTTTCATTAGTTTGTAATTCGATTTGAGAGATGTCATTTATTTGTTTATGTAATTTGGGAAAAATGAGCTCGTTTTCATAATCGGCAATAGCTTGTTGGCGTGTATCATTAACTGCCCAAATTCCGCAAATTAAGCATAAAAGAGCAGTGCTTCCCAAGGATAAAAGTCGTTTGTTTTGGGTGAAGGTAATCTTTTCCAGAGGTTTTTGTTTGTGTTTTCGGCTAAAAATATAAAGAAGCATACCCACGAGAATCAGCGTCGGTAATGCATAGATATTTATAAATTTAACGTTGTTGTAAATGCTTGTTACATTATGGTTGGCATTTGTTCTGATGGTATATAAATCACGCCGTTTTTGGTCGATGGTTTTGCGTATATTGGCGATAATAGCAAGTTCATCTGCGGTAAAGTTTTCGCGTCCTTCAAAGTTTTTTTTGCCCCAGATTTCTTGCAAACCTTTTTTTGTTTTTTCAATATCGTCAAAGATATTTTTTTCTTGAATTTTAAAGCTTTGCTGGGCTTGTTTGCGTTTTTGTTCAATTCCTGTAAATTCGCGAGTTTTATCTGATTTTCCTCGTAATTCAATTAAATCCGGTTTGTTTAGAAGGACATCTAAAGCGTTCATAACAAAGTTAGCGTTGTCAAGCAGAGGAATGGCGTAGTTTTTTTCTAAGATTGTTTGATGTGTTGTCCAGAAGTTGTCGTATAGTAAGTCGCTGTCACCGACGGCGATAACCTCGAATGGTTGTTGGCGATTTTTACTGATAATACGGGCAGCAATATATTTGGGCTTGGCATCTTTTTGAAAACCTCGCAGAATTTCTGCCGGATGGATTTTCTTATAAATGACTTCAGATGGTAAAAGCTCAGAGTTATTGCTGGCTTCTAACAAAGGAATGAAATAAATGGGTGCATTGGGGAGGGCTGAAAATGTGCTGGCGCTGGTTAGCATCATTTTTTTGAGCATTCGTGTTTCTTTGAAATCCGGGTTGAACCCTTTTCCTTTTATAAAAAACTGGATGACATCTTGTGTGAACATCGGGTTGTTTTTGTAATTGATTGTTGCATCAATTGTTGAAGAATTTTCTAAGTCTGCAACGACGGTTTCTTTGTTGAATTTTATTCCCCAAAGTTTCGTCAGATTTCTGAAGTCAGACGGTTTATATTCATCACTGACCGGTGAAAAGATTTGCGGTGCTTCAGCAGCAATATCGAAAAATGCTAAAATTTTTCCGCCGTTTTTGGTGTAAGTTGCAATACTTTGTTCCATGTCTTCGCTCATGTTTTGAGGGTGAGCAATAAGAAGAGCATCTAAATTATGAAAGTTTGGGTTGTCATCGGTAATGATGCGGATGGTGTAAAATTTGTTCAGGCGTTTGATGATTTCCCATTGTTGGGTGGCAACATTTTCTATGACGTGGTCAAACATTGGTAATGATGTGATGATACCAAGATTGGGTTTTTCATGATTTAAGAGGTAAAGATTTTCGGTTATGTCTTGTTCTATATAATCTTGTCTTTGAAGAGGAAAATAAGGGATAGTATTTTGGTTTTCGACTTCATCTGTAAGAGTTAAGCCAAAGTAAGCATTGGTGTTGGTATCGATGATGGGGAGTGGTTGTATTCCGGCAGCTAAAGCTTTATCCTCAGTATCACTGAAAGGTTCAGGATTGTAAATTCGATAGACGAAGTTTCCGTTCGATAAGGTAGCGTAACGTTCCAGTAATAAACGAATTTTATCAAACATTAAACGAATATCAGGGTTTCGTTCGCCCAGAATTGGGGAGTAATAGAGCTTAGCGGTTACCGGCTCAGACAGGTCTTGTAATATTTTTTGTGTGGAAGGTGTGAGAGTATATAAGTTTTGTTCGGTGAAATCAATTTGAAAACGACGCAAGGTATTGTTGGCAACAAGGTTTATGCCGATAAAGCCGATTAGCAAAAAACTAAATGCAAGGATGTAGTTTCTGCGTTGTCCGGATTGTAACCATTGAGTTGTTCCTGCAGTTTTGAAGCTGATAAGCAGAGTTGTGGTAAAGTTAAAAAGTAAAATTAAAGTAATGAAGAAAATTAAGGCGCGTATTTCCAACAGACCATTTATTAATGTATCAAAGTGTGTGATGAAACTGAAAGATGCTATCATGTCAATAACAGCCAAGGGAGAAAAACTACGGAAGAATCCCAAAATGTATTCAATACCGCTTAAAAAGAATAAAAGATTGGTTATGACAGAAAAGACCAAGGCAATGACTTGGTTTTTTGTTAACGCAGACATTGTTTGTGAAATGGCGAGCATGCTGCCGGCTAAGATAAAACTGCCCAGATAGCTGAGAGCAATGACAGAGTTATCAGGGGAACCAAGAATGTTGACGGTTATCCAGAAAGGAAAAGTGAGTGTTAATGCCAGAGCACAGAATAGCCATGAGGCAAAAAACTTTCCCCAGACCAGCGCGGTAACAGTTACCGGCATGGTAATGATTTGCAGAATAGTTTTGGTGCGAAATTCTTCTGCCCAAAGGCGCATGGAAATTCCCGGCAGGAAAAGCAAGTATAGCCATGGTTGGTAACCAAACATGGGGAGCAAATCAGCATGACCACGCTCAAGAAAATGTCCGAAATAAATTGCAAAAGAGCCGTTTAGGAGTAAAAATGAAATGAGGTAAACATAGGCTAAAGGCGAAATAAAATAACGGTAAAATTCGTTTTTTGTGACAATCCATAATTTGTTCATTTTATGTTACCTTGTTAATTTCTTAAATGCTTGTTCCAGTGTGTCGCAACGTTGTTGTTTTAAGATTCCATCCAGTGTGCCATCAGCTAAAATTTTGCCTCTATTCATCAAGATAATACGTGTCGCGATGGTTTCAGCTTCTTCCAAAAGGTGAGTGGATATCATAATAGTTTTATGACGGCTCATGTCTGAGATGAGTTTGCGAATGTGTTCTTTTTGGTTGGGGTCTAATCCATCTGTCGGTTCGTCGAGAAGCAGAATCGGAGGATCAGATAAGATGCTTTGAGCAAAGCCGACGCGGCGAAGGTATCCTTTAGATAATGTTTCGATTTTTTGATTTTGGATGTTGTCAATTTTTGCTAAAGCAGCTACCTGTTGCAGGCGTTCTTTTAATTGTGCTTTTGCAAGTCCGCGCAACTCTGCCATATAATGGAGAAAGTCGGCAACACACATATCCGGATATAATGGTGAACCTTCCGGTAGAAACCCAATATGAGATTTTGCCTCCAAAGGTGTTTCCGAAATTTCTTTACCAAGAATTTTGATTGAGCCGCTGTCAGGGGCCAGATAGCCGGTCATCATGTTCATTAATGTTGATTTTCCTGCGCCATTGGGACCGAGCAGAGCAATGACTTCTCGTTGATAGGCATTGAAAGAAATATCTTTGGTTGCTTGAATGCTTCCAAAGGTTTTGCATAGTTTTTTCACTTCTATCGTTGCCGCCACGTTTTTGCTCCCTGTTTCTGTTTTCTTTTAGTTTAATGATTAAAATTAAAGATATGGTGAATCTTTATTTTTTATTCAGTTCGTATAGGACAATGGCTGCGGCGGTTGATACATTCAAGCTTTCGACATTTTCGTTCATTGGTAAACGGATTGTCGAATCGCAAGATTCTTCAACCAGACGGCGCATACCTTTTCCTTCAGAGCCCATAATGATTGCTGTTTTTCCTGATTTGTTCATTTTATCAACGGTTGTTTTAGCATAGCCATCCATACCGATAATCCAAAATCCGGCGTTTTTTAGTTGTTGGATGGTGCGGGACAGATTGGTAACGCGGCATAGCGGAACCATCTCAATTGTACCGGCAGAAGCTTTAGCCATGGCCCCGGTTTCTTCCGGAGAATTTTTATCTTGCAGGATAAGAGCCAGTGTATTAAATGCTGCGCAGGAACGGATGATGGCGCCAATGTTTTGCGGATCTGTTACTTGGTCAAGAATTAAAATGTGACAATCTTCTTTGGTGTTGGCAATATCAATAATTTCTTCTAAGGCATAATTGGGCAATGGTGTGCAAAAAAGTGCAAAACCTTGGTGTACGGCTTCACGTGGAAGAAGTTTATCGATTTCTTTACGGTCAACGATTTGTAATTTATGTTCAGCGATAAGACCTTTGACTTCCTCTGCAGTTTCAGTTGTGCAGAGCAAGCGACTGATTGAGCGTTCCGGATTGTGCAAAGCTGATAACACAGCGTGGCGTCCGTAAAGGATTAAAGGTGATTTTGCAGAGGTTGATGAGGGACGAAAATTTTTAGACATTATAAAACCTTTCTTAAAATACCATCAGCGTCTTTAAGCATTTTTTCGGCGTCTTCAGCGGAACATTTTTTTGCGGCCATAACACAAGCTGTTTTTATCTTGTAGTTGCATGCTTGTAGATATCCGGCAGCTTCATCTTCCGTAATACCGCTAATTTCTGAGACAATGCGGTAGCCGCGATTAATGAGTTTTTCACAACACATTCTGACATCAATCATATAATTTTCATATGTTTTGCCAATGCGAATCATTGCTCCTGTTGAGAGCATGTTTAAAATCATTTTTTGTGCTGTTCCTGATTTCATACGAGAGGAACCGGTAATGGCTTCTTCTCCGACAATCGGATTGATGAAAATATCTGAAAATTTTTGAATTTGAGCTTCAGGATTAGAACTTATGCCGATGGTTTTGCACCCTAATTCTTGTGCTTTTTGTAAAACTGTTAAAACATAGCGAGGGTTGCCGCAAGCGGAAATACCCACAATAATGTCATTCGGTGTCGGAGAAAAGGTTTGCCAGTCTTGCAGGGCTAAATCTTTACTGTCTTCAGCATTTTCTACTGAAAAACGCAAGGCTTTGTCTCCACCGGCAATGAAACCGCAAATCATTCCGTGTTCTACTCCAAATGTCGGCCAACATTCTGCGGCATCGAGAATTCCAATGCGTCCGCTGGTTCCGGCGCCAAAATAAGCTAATCTGCCGCCTTTGCGAAATGCACGGGCGATCGTTTCAATAGCTTCGCCGATTTGCGGCAAAACTTTTTCAATGGCAAGCGCTACCTTTTTGTCTTCATTGTTAATGGTTTTTGCAATATTATACGAATCCATCAGATCAATATTGATGGTGTCGGGATTTCTTTTTTCTGTCAGTGCGATATTAGCCATTTGTTTTTCCTGCTTATTAAGCCAATAAATAAAGCTATATCGAAAATAAATTAAAAAATAGATAAAAAAGATGTTGACAAAGCGAAGAAAATACTATTATTTGCAGGGTAGTAACATTATAAGGATACCAATCCTCATTCCTTATTCGTATAAAACGGAGGGGTGGCAGAGCGGTCAAATGCAACGGACTGTAAATCCGTCGACTTA
>CAYLIN010000090.1:0-5531 GCA_964383725.1 uncultured Azospirillaceae bacterium
AGCGTTTGGAAGATGTTATCAATAATAAAACGTTGTTGTAATGAAAAACACCGGTTGTCCCTAAGGACAGCCGGTGCGTTGTTTTTTAGAATAAGATGGTCTTCATCTCCTCGATGTCGAGAAGAGTTCGCGTTGGTTGATGGAGCTGTTCTTGACGGAGAGGCCCCTCCCATGCCCAGAGTTCACGAGGATTTTCGGCGATGTGGCAGAATTCTGTTTCGTAGGCTTTGCCACCGAGAGCTTCTTTGAGGGCGAGAGCGTGTTCTTTGCTGCCGACGAAGTATGAGCTGTCAAGGATCAGGACTTCGAATTCGAGGCCGTATCGACGAGAGCCATAGAATACGGCGTCACGGAGTACACCACCACAGCTTTTGCTGACGAAGAACATTGTTCCGATGTTTTCAACATTTGCTCCGTAGAAGTAACCTCTTTTGATCTCTTCAATGGTTTGTTTTTTTTCTTTTAGTGTCATAGAATAATTTGTTTTTAATTGATTATCTTTTTATAGTATAGCTTATTTTTAAGGGTGATGCAATATTTTTCTTTTAACGGATTAGAAATAGTTTTGTGTTATTTTATATACGCTGAAGGAGAAAAAACGTGAATGAAAAATTAAATGCTGTTTTTACGGAACTTGTCGATCTTAAAGAAAATGTTTATTTGCTTCGTTTGGAAGACGGGCGAGATTTTGAGATAAAGCTGCCTCATGATGTAGCTGAGGAAATTTTGTGTTGGTGTGATGCAGATAATTCCATTAAAGAGGTTTCATATCTCAACCAAGGGGATTGGTATTCTGTTAATGTCGATGATCGGCGAAAAAATGGTCGGATTTTTCTTGCAAATAAAAATCTTCAAAATCCGATTTCAGGAAATAAGGTGGCTACGGATTTAGAGGAATTACCTCCGTTGGCAGAGGGTTTTGTTCGCTTGAAGTATCGGTGCAGTAGTTTGAATGTGGCAAGAATTTTGAAAAATGGATTGGTGTTTAATCTGAAATCAGCCGGTAAAAATTGGGGCGGAACTTGTCGTCAAGTTACAGAGATGGCGAGTTGTTATGAAGATTGTTCCGTTTTTTGGAAAAGTATGGAAAATGATGATTTTTCTTCGGTTGAAAGCTCAAAAAATGCAGATGTGGCAATTGTGATTGATATACCGCGAGAGGAATTTGACTTTTTGCAACAATACGGGTGTTTGGTCTATGGACGTGCGGACAGTAAGTATATTGTCGGTGTGGTTCCAAACTATAACAGTGAAAATAAGGACCTTGTATTGGATGTGGCTGATGTGCGAAAAGCTAAGCGTATTTCAGATAAAAATTCATTGCCGGAAGTTGAGGTAAATGATATGAGCATGCTGCAAGAGGAATTGCGTTTGCGGCGGCAGATGAAAATGGAACAGGTTAGTATTTAATTGACAGTTGACGGCAAGGGGCATATAATGCTGAGCGTTGATTGTTTTTAAGGAGTTTTATTATGGCTATTAAAAATATTTTTTGGGATGTTGACGGGGTTTTAGCTAACCTGAATTTTGCGTATTTTAATTTTTTAACCAAACATCCTAAATATGCTCCGACTTACGGGAATATTCAGTGGGAAGATTTGCCTAATGTTTTGCCGATTGTTCCGAAGTATGGTGCCTTAGAGTTAAAAACTCATCCAACTTTGGGAACAGAGATGGATTATGATTTTTGCCATTCTCCTGAGTTTTTTTGCAATCGTCCGCTTTATCCGAACGTTATTGAAACATTACGCGAATTAGATGCTTTGGGGTATCGTCAGTTTACGATGTCGGCTACTTTTGACGTTGAAACCAAAAAACGTTTCTTAAATAATTTGTTGAGTGATGTGACTGACTTTTTGACGATAGAATGTGTTCAGCATGGTAAATTTATGCATGATACGGCAAAGGAAGATATGCTCAAAAGTTGTTTTGAAAAATATGGCCTCAAAGCAGAAGAAACAGTTTTAGTTGATGATCGTATTTATAATCAATATGCTGCAATTAATGTTGGGGCTCAACCTGTTCGTATGCGTTGTGAGTTTACGTCGGATTTGCCGGAAGAACTGAGTTGGATTCCTGAAGTTAAGGATGTTGTTGATTTTAAAAAATGGTTATTTGCTCAGAATAATGAAAAGGTAAAAGGATCTGTCTTTTCTAAAAGTAAAGACATATCTCGTTTTTAGAGAAAAAGAAACCCTTGGATTGAATATCCAAGGGTTTCTTTTTGGTTTTTTTAAGACTTTAGCCTTTAATCCATTTACAAGCTTCTTCGTAATCTTCTTGTGTGTCAATATCAGCCGGAGCTTCTTTCACCAACTTCAGGTCTTCAATAATTTGAGCACGGATAGTCATTCCGTTTTCCAAAGCACGCAACTGTTCAAGAGATTCTCTTGCTTCCAGCACACCAACAGGCAAGGAAACCATTTGTTTTAATGAATTTGCCTTAAATACATAAATGCCGACGTGGTGGTAAAAATCTTTGTTTTGGCATTTTTCCGGATTGCGGATGTAGGGAGCTGCAGCTCGTGTGAAGTACAGGCAGCGACCTTCTTTTTCGCCATCTCGCAAACCTAAGCAGATTTTGACCATGCTGGGATCTGTGATTTCTTTTTCATTTTTAAAAATCATGCCGCAAGTTGCAATATCACAATTTGTTCGTTCAATCATTTCAATTAAAGATAAGTTGATTCTCGGGTCAACGTTAAGGGCATCTCCCTGAAAATTGACAACAATATCATATTTGTCACCATGGGGATCCAGTTCTTTTAAGGCTGCGGCAATTCGGTCTGTTCCGCTTGGAAGAGATGGATCTGTTAAAATAGCTTTGGCACCGAATTTTTTAGCTTCATCAATAATAACCTGATCTCCGGCAGCAATAACGATGTCTCCTGGAACGTAGGTTTTTACATTTTCGTAAACGCGTTGCAAAAGTGTTTTTCCGTTAATATTAAGTAATGGTTTGTTGGGAAGGCGAGTAGAAGCCATACGAACAGGGATCATGGTAATGATTTTAGACATTAGATATACCTTTTTTTGAATTATTAAAACCATATCAGGTGTATCATAATTTTTTACCAAAAGCAAGATTTGTTTGGGGAGCTAATCTATTTTATTGAGTTTTGTATATCAGGAGGAAATAATGAAGATTTTGAAAAAGCGTTTCCTATTTCTAGGAAACGCTTTTTTGTTGTTTGAGGGTTAGAGCAACAGTTGTGTCCCGTTGAGAGAGCAGTCGATGAAGAGGTATTTATCTTCCTGTTTCACTACATAGAAGTGTATGCGAGAGACGCATTTATCTTCAGGTGCAACGATGATGTCACACATGGAAGATCTTCCTCCGACGAGGAGGTCATTCTCGCTCATCTTTTCAAGAGTCTTTTTGCTGATGGTTACGATATGACCGTTAACACTAAGCTTGGTGTCTTGAGCTGAAGAGAGGAGGAGAAATGATCGACGAGGATGCTTTAGCTTGCTTTCGATCATTTCACGATGCGTTAACATCTCTTCGAAAAGGACGCTGTTGAAAGCTTTTCCCGGGAATTCCTTCAGATATACATCTGTGTACCAATCATGCACTTGGCAGTGGGTCATGTGGTATTGCATTCCTACTTTGAGGAGTTTGGCGTTGCTGAAGCATCCCATAGGATTATCGGAGGGAACCTTACAGCAGATGAGAATGCGCGGGGTGTTGTTGTTTATGTCCATTTCCATAAATAAATTTGGAGTTAGGAGGCGTTAATCTCTTTTCTCTCTTATGATAAGGGGAGTGTCCGTGTTGCCTAAGCACTGACGAGATATAATAATAACTAATGTAATTTTTATTTATAATCATGATTATTGTACAAAATATGTTTTTTGTCAACATTTATTTGAGGGGCATTCGTTGTAAACAGTGGAAGTGAGGTTATATAATAAAATTGATAGATAAACTCTGCTCATAAGGAACGTAATAATGAAAAAGCTTAGTTTAGAGACTACACTTGTGTCGGGACTTTTACTAAGTACATCTGCTTATGCGATAATCATATCTTAGACGTTGATATTAAACTTTTATTATGGTAGCTTTCAATATCGTTAATCTGGTATGAAAGGTGATGTTGATGGGTTTGGGAGCTGATGGTTTAATAAGTTTAAGTAACAAATTGGCAGAGTGCAAAATATCTTTATTTGGCGGTAATATTGTGTCATATCGTCCAAAGTCACAGGTTCATGATGTTTTTTGGCTCGGAAATTTGAATAAATTTGATAACATCCAAGCTATTCGTGGCGGAGTTCCGGTTTGTTGGCCGCGCTTTGCCGAGGAAAAACTCAATCATCATTTTCCCCGTCACGGTTTTGCCAGACTTTCAATGTGGAATATTAAAAATATTTCAGTGGATGATGAAAAAATTGAAGTGGCTCTTTCTTTGGTGCCTGATGCAAAATTTGCTATTAATGTTTCGGCCAATCTTTTGATTAAGATTACTGATAAACTTGAGTATTGCCTTGAAACAATTAATCATGGTGAGGAAGATTTTTGTTTTAGCGAAGCGTTACATGCGTATTTTAATGTTGGTTCTGTTAATGATATTGAGATAAGCGGTCTTGAGCATTATCAATATAAAAATTCTTTGGATGGAAATGTTTATACGCAAGATGATAAGCTTAAAATCAATGGAGAATTTGACTCTGCATTTCAAAATCATCATCAAACGGTAGAGATTAAGGATAAGGTTTGGGGACGAGTTATTTCTATTGAAAAGAATGGGGCTGACACAACAATTGTGTGGAATCCGAATAAAGATTTGGCAGAGATGAGCGAGGGGCAATATCGGAATTTTGTTTGTGTTGAACCGGCTAATCAAGGTAATTATTTTGTAACTTTGCCGCCGAAGCAGACGCACCGGATAATGATGACGATAAGTGTTGCTTAATGTATCTGGAGACGACGGTTTCCGAGTAAAATGAAAGGTATTGATGGAAACTACGTGCGGAATTCTAATCAAAATCAAATAGTTAGTACAATATTTTTGATTTGCTTGTCTTAATGACGATAGGTTTTTCGGGGTTTGTGAAACAAATGGAGTGAGCTTGCAAATCTTGAGCTAAAATTTTGATTGTTTTAACTTATGGGTGTCAAGAAGCGGAGGTTGATGTAACTTTTATTTTCAGATAATAAAAGTTGTTTTTTGCCCTATATGAATAATGTCAGTTTTAGCATACAAATGGCATATTACATTTTGAAAGGGTAGAAAACAACAAAACAATCAAACTCTATTAAAATATATAATGAGAGCCCAATAATTTACTTATGCTGTAAACCATCAAAAATACTTTTTATATCTTTTTCAATAAAACTCCAATTCAAATGAATTATATCTATATAATTCTTATCTTTCTTTAGATAATTTGATACCACGATAGGCTCATTTGAAGTTCTTGACAACATCATTAAATCATGACTTCCATACTGAATTATCAAAGAAAATAACCTATGCAATGTTTCGTCATACTTATCCTTATTTGCAAATATCTCGGGAGGTAATATCCAA
>CAYLIN010000091.1:0-5491 GCA_964383725.1 uncultured Azospirillaceae bacterium
CGGAACGCTTTGGCATTGTAGAGATGGACAGCACTGGCAAGGCGGTTTCTATTGAAGAGAAACCGGAAAAGCCAAAATCAAATTACGCTGTTACCGGGTTGTACTTTTACGACCAGAAGGTGTGTGAACGGGCCAAGGCCTTAAAACCGTCCGCTCGGGGTGAATTGGAAATCACCGACATCAACAAAGCTTATTTAGAAGAAGGACGACTAAAAGTTGTCACAATGAAACGAGGCAATGCTTGGCTGGATGCAGGAACACCGCAATCGCTTCTCGATTCGTCAAACTTCATCCAAATTATCGAAAGTCGCCAAGGACTGAAAATTGCTTGTATCGAAGAAATTGCCTACCGCCGTGGTTTTATTAACGACGAACAAATGCGCAAAATTATTGACCAATTAAAAGACGGTATTGACTATAAAAAATATCTGCAAACAGTTTTTGAGGAATACCATGAAGATTATTAATACGGCAATTAAAGACGTGGTTATCATTGAACCGCAATTATTCAAAGATGAACGAGGCTACTTTTTTGAAAGCTACAATCAAAGCAAATTTCAGGAAGCTGGTCTAAACTACAACTTCATTCAAGATAACCAATCCCAATCAGTCTACGGGACAGTACGCGGACTTCACTTCCAAAAAGGAGAATATTCACAAGCAAAACTTGTTCGCGTTCTGGAAGGGTGCGTTCTGGATGTTGCCGTTGATCTACGTCCCGATTCACCGACATTCGGACAACATGTAGCCGTAGAACTCTCTGCAGAAAACAACCGTCAATTAATGATTCCCAGACAATTTGCACATGGTTTTGCTGTCTTAAGCCCCAGAGCAACCTTTGCCTATAAATGCGATAATGTCTACAACAAGGCTTCGGAAGGTGGGATTCGTTTTGACGATCCGGCTTTAGCTATTGATTGGAAAATAGACCTTTCTAAAGCAATTTTATCAGAGAAAGACAAAATCCTTCCCCTATTGGAGGACGTGAAATGTTTCTAGTTACCGGAGCTAACGGACAATTAGGAAATTGCCTGCACCAACTTCTCGGTGATAAAGCAATTTATGTGGATAAAGATGAGTTGGACATTACCGATGCACAAGCCGTATCAGCTTTTTGCCAAAAACAAAATTTCACAGCTATCATAAACTGTGCGGCGTATACCGCCGTTGATAAGGCAGAAACCGATGAAGAACTGGCTCGCAAAATCAATGCCGATGGTCCTGCAAATCTGGCCGCGACAGGCCTGCCGTTAATACATATTTCAACAGACTATGTCTTTGACGGCAGCAATTGCCGCCCTTATACGGAACTTGACGCTCCTAATCCCCAATCTGCTTACGGCCGAACAAAACTTCTTGGTGAAAAGCTTGTCTTAGAAAAAGCATCAACAGCTATCATCATTCGCACCGCTTGGCTTTATTCAGAATTTGGAGGTAATTTTGTAAAAACCATGCGACGTCTGGGCGCGGAAAAAGAACAATTGAATGTTGTCTTTGATCAAGTCGGAACACCAACTTATGCCAGAGACCTGGCTCAAACAATCATTGACATTTTACCGCAGCTTCGTCCCGGGATGAAAGAAATATGCCACTTCTCAAACGAAGGCGTCTGCTCTTGGTATGACTTTGCTGTTGAAATAATGAAAGAATCTAACCTGCCTTGCCGTGTTTTCCCAATAGAAAGCAAAGACTATCCCACACCAGCAACACGCCCGTCCTATTCTGTTTTAAATAAGGCAAAAATTAAAAATATGTTTGGTATCAAAATCAACCATTGGAAAGAAAGTTTAAACGCATGTCTGAAAAATCTATCTTAGTCACAGGTGGTGCCGGTTTCATCGGATCCAATTTTGTCCCGTATTTTACAAAAAAATATCCGGATTACCATATAATAAACCTTGATAAACTGACTTACGCCGGAAACTTAAATAATCTAACCGATATTGGCGGAGCAACAAACTATACATTCATTCAAGGTGACATCTGCAATCGTGCCCTGATTGAAAAAATCTTCAAAGATTATGACATCAAAGGTGTTATTCACTTTGCTGCCGAAAGCCACGTCGACAACTCCATCACCGGCCCTCAGGCTTTTATCGAAACCAACATCTTGGGAACTTTCACCTTACTTGACGTCGCACGCAACCATTGGTTCAATGCCCCGAATCAGGTTAAAACAGGTTATGAAAACGCCCGTTTTCACCATATTTCCACTGATGAGGTTTATGGAACATTAGGAGAAACAGGTTTCTTTTATGAAACCACCCCCTATGCACCAAACTCTCCATATTCGGCATCAAAAGCCAGTTCTGATATGTTAGTTCGCGCCTATTGCCACACTTATGGACTCAATGCCACAATATCCAACTGCTCCAATAATTACGGACCTAAACAGCATCCCGAAAAATTAATACCTAAAATTATTTCTAACGCACTGAGTGGTAAAAATATCCCAATTTACGGTGACGGTAAAAATGTCCGTGATTGGTTATACGTACTTGACCATTGCAAAGCTATCGATTTGATTTTTCATAATGGAAAATCAGGAGAAACTTACAACATCGGCGGTCGCAATGAAAAAAACAACCTAGAAATTGTTGATGCTATTTGCAGCATTCTTGATAGAGAACTTCCCAAACAGGATAAAACTTCTTACAAAGACCTGATTGTCTTTGTAAAAGACCGTCCCGGACACGATAAACGCTATGCAATTGACGCTACAAAATTAGAAAACGAACTTGGATGGAAAGCCGATGAAAACTTTGCCAGCGGCATTATCAAAACAGTTGAATGGTACATTCAACAAATAAAGGAACATGCAGCATAAATGGAACCGCAGATTACAGTTTTAATGCCCACATATAACGGGGAAAAATACCTAAAGGATTCGATTGCATCAATCCTAAATCAAACATTTAAAGATTTTGAACTGTTGATCATCAATGATGGTTCTCCTGAAAAAACAGATAAAATCATCGAAAGCTTTCACGATGAAAGAATTCGTTATATAAAAAATCAAACCAATATAGGTATCTCCCAATCTTCCAATCTGGGGCTCTCATTGGCTCGCGGTCGCTATATTGCCCGACAAGATCATGATGATATTGCCCTTCCCACACGCTTGGAAGAACAATTTAATTATATGGAGGCTCATCCTGAAATCGGCGTCTGTGGAACAGGCTATCAAATTTTTGGAAAAAAGAACAGGAAAGTCATTCACCCGACAGAAGATAAAGCAATTAAAGCCAGACTACTGTTTAAATGCACGATGGCACACCAAACAACTTTAATCCGAAAAGAAGTTCTGGAAAAATACGGACTTAAATATGATACCGAATTTCAATCCTCAAACGACCGAAAACTTTGGATCGATCTTTGCAACTATACAAAATTTCATAACCTCCCGCAAATTTTATTAAAATATCGTATGCATAGGGGTATGACCAGCCAAACCAAGCGCGCAATTGTCCTTGAAGAGGCTCGTAAAATGAGAAGAATTCTCTACAATCGAATGAACATCAAACTCAGCGGAGATTTGCAAGAAGTTGCCGACACCTACCTGTTTCAAGGTCGCGCCCGAGTTAAAGATTTAACTACATTGAAAAAAATAGAACAGATTCTACTGACTTTTATTGAAGCTAATAACAAAACAAATGTCTTTGATAAAGAAGAGTTTGCTCAAACTTGCGGCGAATATTTTCATAAAAAATGTATTAACGGAGGTTTCTTCGGGCACATCAACACAAAAAAAACATATAATAACAGCCCCCTTCGGCATTACAACCAATATATCTCTTGGCAAAGACGTTATATTTTATCTATCCTGAATTTTTTATTCCGCCCTTAATCTGTGATTGATAAATTGTGCATAGTTTAGCTTTCTCTTAGACAAACAAAAATGCCTATGCATAATGAAAACGCAATTAAATAAAGGAACAAAAAATGAATATAACACAAAAAAAAGCACAATTAATCGTCACCCGTCATTTTTATTATAATGGTTCTACAGAAAAAAATGAATTTAAATCTCTTCGAGGTGATTTACAAGGAGCTATTGCCAAAGAAGCAGAATTTCAGGTAAAAGCATTGGCTCAAACAGACGGATATTCCGAAATCCTTATCCCCCAAGACGGAAAAGAAACAACAGCAGAAGACAAATCTCAAATTTTATTCAACGCTTTTTGTGAATATTATGCCCACATAGGCAACCAAGAATTGGCCGCCAGCAATGGTATAAAAAGCCACACATTCAATAAATTACTGGAACGTCACCGCCGGGATACTGAAGAAAAAAGCTTCACCTCTCCAACTCAAAGAAAATTTATCTTAGAAAACAACTTGGATAAAACAACGCGCAAAGCTCGCAAAAACAATGATGAGATTCAACGGCGACAAAAGCAAGGAGAATACTTTAACGCAGAAGAAAACCTGCAAGCTTTGATGAAACACTTAAAATCTTTTGATAAATAATGAAATAAAAGCCCTGCAATTGCGGGGCTTTTTTCTCTCAAAAAAACTGTTGCATATTACTTATAATGCTGTAGAGCTCGATGATGGTTTTCTCGGCAATGTTGTCGGTAAAACGGACATTTGTTTTTTTGACAAAGACGATGTCGAGTGCAAAGAAACAAATGAAGTATGCGTACCTCTTCAAGTTGAAGACGATTGGGCATTGATTTTGATTTGCGAATACAATCGCGAAGAAGCCTCTTTGACTGCAAAATGTGTGAAAAAAATGGAGCTTCCAACACTGCAAAATGAAGAAATTTTGCATAAGTTTGCGCCCGGAACATCGTTCAAAGACGCTTATGCTTCCTTCCAAAAATCAAACTAATCACAAAACAAAAAAAGACATTCGGAAAACCGAATGTCTTTTTTTTTCATCTGTAACAACAAGTTAATTCTTAGCATTCAAATAGTAGTTCAAAACCCGAACACCAAAACCTGTTGATCCTTTAGGACACAACGGCATCCCTTTATCTTCGGTATCAACACCGGCAATATCCAAATGCGCCCACGCATTGCCTTTTTGCACAAAACGTTCTAAGAAACAAGCTGCTGTACTACCACCGGCATTAACACCGCCGATATTTTTCATATCAGCGATATCTGAGTTAATCAACTTATTATACCCTTCACCCAACGGCATGCGCCATAATCTTTCGTCGCTTTCCTCTCCAGCCTTTATCAATTCATGACACAATTTATCATTGTTGCAGAAAATACCGGCATACTGATCACCAAGAGCTCGCATTGTTGCCCCTGTCAAAGTTGCAATATCAATCAAAGTATGAACATTGTAGTTACTCTGCAAATACCACATAATATCACCGAGAACCAAACGCCCCTCAGCATCAGTATTCAAAATCTCTACAGTTTGTCCCGAAAGAGATGTTACCACATCCCCCGGACGTGTAGCCGTCGCATCTGGCATATTTTCCACCAATCCGACAATACCGATAACATTCACCGGCGCCTTTTGCAAAGCCAA
>CAYLIN010000092.1:0-5465 GCA_964383725.1 uncultured Azospirillaceae bacterium
ACGGTTTCTTTGATATTTTTTTCTTTACGCAAAGAGGCGATTTTAATCAACATCGGCAAATTGATACCGGCCAAAACCTCAACCGGCGCTCTATCCATAATAGAGATTGCCAGATTTGACGGCGTGCCGCCAAACATATCGGTCAATACAACCACGCCACTACCATCATTAACAGCTTCAACCTTTGACATAATCTCAGCACGGCGGGATTCCATATCATCTTCCGGCCCGATACAAACAGCTTCTACTTGCTCTTGCTTTCCAACAACATGTTGCATGGCAGAAATAAACTCAAGGGCAAGATTGCCATGTGTGACTAAAACTAATCCTATCATTGCTTTTCCTATCTGTTATTCAGCTGTTCCACCGGTCCAAGATTTAACAGCGCCAAAATTCTTCAACAGTTCATCTTTGGTTTTTGATTTAACCAATTCGTCCGCGCGAGTTTGGCGACCTTCAAAAACAATCTCTTCAACGTTTTCAACCGGACAAGCATAAACCCGGTCAACCATCTTACCTTTAAGTTCGACAATCATAATAAACTCTGCTTCTGCCAAAGGCGCAACTGTATCCGGATGAATATCATCTAAGCGGACAGCCAAACGTTTATCTCTTTTTAATAAAGCGGTCTTTTTGCCGTCAAATTCTAAAACGGGTTCATCAGGTTGACCTTCACGAGCATCAATAAACACAGCCAATTCGCCATATTTATTTTCAATAATCTCATAGAAATCTTGTTTTTCAATCAAGGTATAATATTGTGTTTCCATAACGCACCTTTTCCTAGTTTTTTACAATAGTATTATGATATTCGGAATGTGTCAATTTATGGTTAATATTCACGATTGTTTTTTTGCTTCCGGTGTGCTATGATTTGTTCATCATTAACTACTTGGGATTATCTTTATGGAAAAGACCCCTTTACGATTTATTTGGCACTATATTAAAATATTCAAATGGGCTTTCCTATTTATTAGTCTTTTAAATTTTATTTCCTCTATTTTTGAAAATATCACACCATATTATCTGTCAAAGATGTTTGACCTCATTGCCGGAAAATTGCAAAGCGGCGATTATTGGGATGAAATTTGGTTTTGTTTGGGTGCAACGCTGTTTTTCAGGTTGTTGATGAGTGTTTTTATGGACGCAGCGATGTTTGTTTATGCTAAAATTCAGCCAAACATGCGCACTATGATTATCCGCGATTGCTTTAACTACATCAATAAACACTCTATTTCATTTTTTACAAACGAAATGTCGGGCAATATTGCTACGAAAGTCAGCCAAATCCAGTCTGGCATTGTCGAGTTATTTCACCATACTTTTAATCTGCAAATGGGTGTAATGAATTTTATTATCATCATTTGCACTTTGACCTATCTCAGTCCATACTTTTTAGCTGTTTTGCTGCTTTGGGCTGTCGCAACCGTCTGGTTCGGTAAATATCTGGGATCTAAAAGAGCTGCTTATTCCAAAGAAACAGCCTCTCAACAAAGTAAAGCTCAAGGAATGATTGTCGACAGCTTGGCTAATTACAGCGAGATCAAAAGTTTTGCCAATTTTAAGTTTGAGCATTTGAATTTGCTCAAGGCATTGCGCCTACTTCGTAAAACCGAGAGTAAAGAAGAAAAAATAAAAGTCGCCATCCATACTTTGCAAAGCGTGCTTGTTGTTTTGTCGGTGGCTGTTTTCATGATTTTTTCTCTTGTTATGCTAAAAAACGGAAAAATCTCATCTGTTGAATTTATTTATTCTAATACAATTTTTGCGCGCTTGTCATATATGATTTTCCAAATCACTTGGACTTATAACGCCGTACAACGTATTTTCGGGCAAATGACTTCAGCTCTCAACACGATTGCCGTTGAACCGGAGATTATCGACAGTCCGCGTGCTATTAATGCTAAATTCAAGAAAACGGCTATCTGTTTTAATGATGTTTGTTATGCCTATCCTGAAAAAGCACTTTTGTTTAAGAACTTAAATTTAACAATCAATGCCGGTGAAAAAATCGGATTAGTGGGCTGTTCCGGCTCTGGAAAATCAACATTCATTAAGCTTCTTTCCCGCTTTTTTGATGTGAAATCCGGTAAAATTACGATTAATGATATTGATATTCGTGATATGACTCAGGAATCTTTGCACCGCATGATTGCCACCATCCCTCAAGATGTCAATCTGTTCAACCGCACATTAAAAGAAAATATTCGTTATGGTCGAACATCTGCAACAGATAAAGAAATTGAAGCTGCGGCAAAAAAAGCTTATGCAGACGTCTTTATTAACGCTCTTCCTAAAAAATATGATACAAAAGTCGGAGAACGCGGCGTGGTTCTTTCCGGCGGTGAACGACAGAGAATCGCCATTGCTCGTGCTATCCTTAAAAATGCGCCGTTATTGATTTTTGATGAAGCAACATCGGCTCTTGACAGCGAAAGCGAAAAGCACATTCAGAAATCGCTGACCAACCTTATGAAAGGCAAGACAGTAATTGCTATTGCGCACCGTCTATCTACCTTGCGAGAAATGGATAGGATTCTGGTGTTTGATAAGGGCAGAATTGTGGAGGAAGGAACACATTTGAGCCTGTTGCGCAAAAAGGGCGTTTATTACAAACTTTACAATATGCAAGCCGACGGATTTGTGAAGGAATGATGTAAATCTGGCAAATCATCAAAAACAACGATTAAATATCGATGGTGGAGTATGTAGACAGGAAAATTTTGTCGATGCTCCATAACCTTTAATTGTTTACTTTTCTCAAAAATTGTGATATAATGAACTTTGATCAAGTAATGAGGAAGCATTATTGATATAAACAGGAGTTTGGACTATGATTGAGATATCTTTGACATCGTCGATGAGAGCTAATTTGTTGGCGTTGCAAAGTACGTCGATATTGACGGACCGAACACAAGAACGTTTGGCGACGGGACAGAAAGTTAATTCTGCACTCGATAATCCTTCATCATATTACGCTGCACGCAGTTTGAATAATCGTGCGGGCGATTTATCTGTTCTTTTGGATAGCATGAGTCAGGGTATCCAAACCATTAAAGCAGCAACCGAAGGTGTCGATGCCGGCATTCAAATTTTGGAACAAATGCGTTCGGTTGCAGAACAAGCATTATTACAGCCGACCGAAATTGTTAAAATAGAGGATAATATAGCCAGTCCTTATCAACCTGCAGAATTGACTACTCGTGACATCAATGAATTTATTGCTGAGGGTTATCAAGTCATTACGGCAGACATGCCATTTTATAAAATATCCGACATGCTTAATAAAGCAGATGGAGGAAAGTTTGTTTTGGCCGATGACGTGATCTTAACAGGCTCATTGGCTACTTGGAAAAATAATATCACCATTGATGGAAATGGCCATACTTTGTCCTATAAGTCTGAGTGGGGGGAGGATATGTTATCCTTTTACGGTTCTCAGGAGGTTCTTCGCAACATCAATCTCAACTATTGTTCTGAAAGCAACGATCCTCACGCCGCGGTGGCTGTTTTCGGAGGAAGTTTGGATATTTCTTCGGTCAATATTGATTGCAAAGAAAATTATACTTACGGCATTTTGGCAGAATCCGGAGCACAGGTAACGATAGATACACTTTCAAGTGTTCGTACAGATAGCACACAAAAAACATATAACGTTGATTTAAATAACAAAAATTTATTTAACGACAAAAATTCATCTGTTTACAATGGTCGAGCCAACACTCAAGCTTTGTTGAAGGAGCTTGGCGCTAATAATATGACCGCTACAGCGGCAAATAAATTTTATGTCGGCAGCAAAACCGACACCAATTTTGGACAAGGAAAATGGTATTTGCCGGCAATCGGTGAGTTAGCAGAGGTTTATGGAATAGATACATCGCAGATTGAGGATAATTATTCCGGCACCGCAGGAGCAACCGGAAAAAACATCACCTTGATTAATAATACTCTTTATCGTTTAGCGCAAGCCGGTGTCGATGCTGAAGAGTTGGGTCAAAATGATAGTCGTTATTGGTCGTCATCCGAATGTTCTTCTATGTATTCATGGGATTTAGATGTGAATGATGGTCGCAGGTACACTACCTATAGTTCAGATGGCTTGCATTCAGTTCGATGTTTTCAGCATTTAGAAAATCTTTCGGGAAATGGTCCTAAAGTTGGTGATGTCATGTATACCGATTTGAGCTATGGTTCTGTAACTGATTATGATAGTTCCCAAAACAAAACCGTTGCCGGTGTCGTTACTTGGGTTTCAGAAGATGGTAAATCTGCCAAAATAATAAACCTTAAAGATTTGCGTTTTAATTCCTCATGGGATATTGATAATTTTGATCCGGATGATCAAGATAATTCAGCATATGAGAAAACGACAGTACAGAAGTTCTGGGAAGACCAGAACACAAATGTTCAAGGACTTGCGGATTTTACTTGGTATATTGGTAATACATCAATTAAAGTTACAGATGGCTCTGATATTGAAAAAACGTCTGAATTTAACTGGATAGAAAAACCACAAAATACCGAGGCTTATAAAAATCAATTTAATGAACTGTTAGATCAATATAACGAACTTATAAAAGACTGCTCGTATAAAGGAATTAATCTTTTGAATGGAGATGCCTTCAGCGTCATTTTTAACGAGGATATGTCCAGCCGTCTTAATATGTCCGGAAATGATATTCGTTCTGCCCATATTGGTCTTGATCCTGCATTATGGGAAAGTTTGGATAATGTTAAGGCAACAATTGAAAATGTATCACAGGCAGTTTTAAGATTACGTGATGTAAGCATGGAGTTGGGCAATAGTTATTCGATTATCCAAAACCGTAAAGAGTTCACAACCACAATGATCAATGTCTTAACCGAAGGGGCTGATAATCTGACTTTGGCTGATATGAACGAAGAAGCGGCTAATATGTTGGCTCTGCAAACTCGTCAGCAGCTTGGGGTGAAAGCATTGAGCTTATCTTCGCAAAGTGCCCGCAGCGTCTTGAGCTTATTTCAAAGATAACAACTGAGTCACCGGAGAGAAAGTATCTTGTGTTTGGAGATGTTCGAAACAGGTCCGAACATGACTAAAATATGAACGATTATCGAAAAGCCCGCTTTTCAGCGGGCTTTTGATTAGATATCCAAGTTGACAACGTTAAGCGCGTTATCTTGAATAAATTCTTTTCGGGGTTCGACCACATCACCCATCAATGTTGCAAAGGTTTCATCCGCCTCTTCCATATGGTCAATACGAACTTGGAGCAAAGAACGAGCTTCCGGATCAAGAGTGGTTTCCCACAATTGTTCAGGGTTCATTTCGCCCAACCCTTTATAGCGTTGGATTGTGATACCCTTTTTACCGGCTGTCATAATTGCATCAACAAAAGTTACCGGTCCGGTGATTTTCTTTTCAACACCTTGTTTCGAAACTAATGTGCTGATTGTTGCAAAATTTTCATGCAAAACATCTTTCA